>JBLHJZ010000644.1:0-3234 GCA_047619515.1 Saprospiraceae bacterium
TCCAACTCATTTCCTTCTTTTTCCAATTTTTTTAATTGCTCTTGTTGCTTTTCAGTAATGTCGTCCGGGTTATTTTCAATAAACTCCATCAATTCCTCTTTCTTTTCCTGCCAAAGTTGCCTATCATTTTCCCATTCTTTGATGTCTTCCACAATAGCACCACCTTTTTGTTTTGCATCCTTTAGCAGATCGCCTACTTTGTCTAATGCTTTATCATATTTGCCATCTTTGAATTTTTGGTACTCTTCTTTTAAAAGACCAACGCCGGCTTTCCCGATATCTACGGTCTTGCCGACAATATCTCTTGCTTTTTCTTTTTCCTCAGCATCTCCAAGGAAGTAATTATAAGCAATAACGCCCACTAAAAGTATTAAGCCTAATTTTACAATTGATTTGATCATAATGATTGTGTTTGATGATGGAATAAATGTAAGAATTTAATGAACGAAATAATAATGAAATTTGGAAAAAGGCTTTTAGGTGTCCGGTTTTGGGTTTTCGGCCGCCCGAACGCCGAATACCCAACACCGAATACCGAATACCACACCTTCACCTAAATTATCCCATTCCTTTTAAGCAAAGCAGCCGAATTTCCCAACATTTTACATATTTTCGCAGCCAGAATCTTTAAACCTGTTCCGAATTGGAACTTTCGATTCAACTCACAAGTTAGGTATTAATAAAAAAATAGCAATTATGGAATATAATCCAAGAGCAATTGAGAATAAGTGGAAAGCGTACTGGAAGGAGCATAAAGTATATAAAGTCGAAAATCCTAAACCAGGACAACCTGAAAAGCCTAAGTTCTATGTATTGGATATGTTTCCTTATCCCTCCGGTTCCGGCCTCCATGTAGGCCATCCGCTTGGATATATCGCTTCTGATATTTTTACCCGTTACAAAAAAATGAATGGATTCAATGTTTTGCATCCCATGGGCTACGATGCCTTTGGTTTACCAGCGGAACAATACGCGATCCAGACAGGGGTACATCCTGCCGTTTCCACGGAGGAAAATATTGGTCGTTACCGAAAACAATTGGATAACCTTGGTTTTAGTTTTGATTGGGATCGGGAAGTGAAGACCTGTGATCCTTCCTATTATAAATGGACACAGTGGATTTTTATTCAGTTATTTGAACATTACTATGATGTCGAAGCACAGCAGTCTTTGCCTATTGCTGATCTGAAAAATCGTTTTAGCCAGGAAGGAAATGCCGGAATCAAGGCCACCACCACCCAGGAAGCTATTTTCTCTGGTGCAGACTGGAATGCGATGACCGCCAAAGAGCAAGATGAAGTGTTGATGAATTATCGACTGGCTTATCGAAAAACCAGTTATGTAAATTGGTGCGAGGAATTGGGAACTGTCCTGGCCAACGACGAAGTCAAAGATGGCGTTTCAGAAAGAGGTGGATATCCGGTTGAACGCCGGGCTATGTTGCAATGGTCTTTAAGAATTACTGCTTATGCTGAACGATTGATAAACGACCTGGATCAAGTGGAATGGTCGGATGCTTTGAAAGCGATGCAACGCAACTGGATTGGAAGGTCTGAAGGGGCGCAATTATTTTTTGAAATAAAAGACAGTCCCGAAAAAATAGAAGTTTTTACTACCCGTGCCGATACGATCTTTGGCGCCACCTTTATGGTTTTGGCACCAGAACATCCCTTGGTTAATGAATTGACTACTGCCGATCAAAAAGATAAAGTAGCGGAATATTTGAACTATGTTAATTCCCGCTCAGAGCGAGAAAGAATGTCAGAGGTCAAAGAAGTTACCGGCGTTTTCCTTGGCGCTTATGCCGTGAATCCTTTTACTAAAACCAATATCCCGGTTTATATTGGAGAATATGTGTTGATGGATTACGGTACCGGAGCCATTATGGCTGTGCCGAGCGATGATGAAAGGGATCATTCTTTTGCGACTAAATATGATATTCCTATCATAGATGTAATCGATAAGTCTAAATACCCTGGAGCGGGATTGCATGACAAATTGGGGATTCTAATCAACTCTGATTTTTTAAATGGCATGGAAGTCCCGGCTGCGATAGAGGAGATGTTGACCCGGATTGAGCAAGAGAATTTAGGTGTTCGAAAAGTGAATTATAAATTACGGGATGCCAACTATAGCCGGCAAAGATATTGGGGAGAACCTTTTCCTATCAAATATGACAAAGATGGTGTGGCTCATGCGATGAGTTTGGATGAATTGCCCTTAAACTTACCGGATTTGGAAGATTTCAAACCTGCTTCCGGTGGAAAATCTCCTTTGGCCCGACGCGAAGATTGGGTCAATGCGGAGGAAGGATTTACCAGAGAGACGGATACCATGCCTGGTTTTGCAGGATCTTCCTGGTACTTTTTGAGGTATATGGATGCACAGAATGACAAAGCGTTTGCCAGCCCGGAGGCGATCAATTATTGGAGAGAGGTGGATTTGTATGTGGGCGGCACCGAGCATGCTGTCGGACATTTGATGTATTCCAGGTTTTGGCACAAGTTCCTGTACGACAAAGGTTTAGTGCCTACTGTAGAGCCTTTTAAGAAGTTGATCAATCAGGGGATGATCCAGGGCGTTATTGAATTTATCTATTTGATGAAAGATAAAAAAGAAGGTCAGGCTCATTTTATGTGTTCTAAGTTGACCAAGATGAAAGGGATTACTGATTATGCAAAGATTCCGATTTATGTAGACTTTGTAAACGAATACGGTTCTGAAAATTCCTATTTGAATATTGATAGTATCAAAAAATTCATTGACTGGAGACCTGAATATGAGGATGCGATTTTTGAATGTGGAAAAGGCATGTATCATAAAGGGGAATTCACTACAGGCAATGATACTGACGACTCTCATATGTTTACCCAATCTGAAACCGGGAAAATGTCAAAACGTTATTTCAATGTCATTAACCCTGACGATGTTGTTGAAAAATATGGCTCGGACTGTTTCAGAATGTATGAAATGTTTTTGGGCCCGGTGGAGCAATCCAAACCCTGGGATACAAAAGGTATCAGTGGGGTCTCCAATTTCATCCGAAAGTTTTGGGCTTTATATGTCACTGATGACGTATTGACCGTGAGTGAAGAGGAACCGACTAACGAGGAGATGAAAATTTTGCATACTGCGATCAAAAAAGTAACAGCGGATATCGAGCGTTTTTCTTTCAACACCTGTATCAGTGCTTTTATGGTGGCGACCAATGATTTACGCAAAATCAATTGTAAT
>JBLHJZ010000645.1:0-3230 GCA_047619515.1 Saprospiraceae bacterium
ATCCAAGAAAGCCAGCGAGCAATAACGTAGAAATACCTCCTCCGATAGAACCTTCCCATGTTTTTTTGGGCGAAATCCGGGGAAAAAGCTTGTTTTTACCAAATTTAGAACCAATAAGATAAGCTGCTGTATCATTAATCCAGGTCAATAAGAGTAAACCAAAAACAGTGTTCGCTCTAAAAAGTTCTCCGTCAAAGGCTATAAAGTTGACTAATGCGAAAGGAGTTCCTATGTATACCATTCCAAGAATTATAAAAGCCACATTCGAAAATGGCTGTTTAGAGGCAGCAAATAACTCATACACAAAACAGAGAAATATAATCGGAAAACATAACATGGAGCTGAATAATACAAAATCTTCCGGAGAGCTTAAAAGATTCAGTTTGAGTGCAGCAATCATCACAAAAGGAGTCAAACCAAAGATTAACCCGATTACTTTTCTTATTAGGTCGCGCTTTTGATCTTTTTGTAGCGTAATACTTAAAAATTCCCAAAGACAAAGTGCCGTAATTAGGGCAAAAAGGATAACAAATGGATATTGGCCACCATATATTCCTCCAAGCATTACAATTACGAAAAATATGGCTGTGATTCCTCTCCTCAAAAGTCCTTGCATAGTTTGTTTTAATTTATATTCCTGAAAATCAGGAAGTTAGTTCTTCGTTTTGCTTTTTATCTGATGAATTGAATTGAATTAAAAAACGACTAATGACTAAAATTAATAAAATCGAAATTAAAGCCCCCCAAATTGGTACTTGATCTATCGCTTCAATATCAATAGTCGAAATATCCTTTTCGAAAAAATGCATCGCTACGATTTGGAGTGCATTATTTGCAAAATGAACAATGATGGGAATCCATAGACTTTTTGTCCAATAAAATAAATAACCTAATAAGGCTCCCAGTAGCAATCTAGGAAAAAATCCCTCTAATTGTAGGTGAAACGCACTGAATATTGTTGCAGCTAGCCAGATGGCAATAAAAGGCTTTCCTGACCATTTTTCAAGCCTTCGCTGGATTACTCCCCTAAAGACCATTTCTTCTCCGATCGCCGGAATGATGGCAATGACGAATATATTGAAAAATAATTCCCAGGGGGCATCTGTAACCAATAAATTTTTAATCGCTTCATTTGTACTATCATCAATTGCCCGAGCCCATTGGGGGAGGGGCAACTGTTTATTCCAATAATATACATATTGAACTAATGGCATTGACACTATAATTAAGAACGAACCAACAAGGCCGTTAATAAGTAATTGTTCCAGGCCTAATTTTTTCCAACCCAGAAAGGTATACCACTTTTTCTTAAAGAAAATAATAGCCAACACCAAGGGAGGCATAATAAATAGAATAAGATGATTAGACAATAAAGAAAATCTGATAAAATTTCGTTTTTCAATACCACTATCCGGCCCAAGGGTATCCATCGTCTCTGTCAGTGAATAGCCAAAATATTTTCCGATCAGGTAAATCGTTCCACTACCTAGCAACATCCCAAATATCATGAGCAATGCCAGAAATAATAATAGGGTAAGCGGAGAAATATACATTTCTATATCTTGCTGATCCGAAAGGTTTTCATCCAATTGATGATTCATTAGAGCGTATTTTTTGTAAAAATAATGTAAATCAATATAGTTTTTGTTATTACCAGGTTAAACAGCTCATAAATTTAGATTGAATAGGTACTTTTACAGTCTGAAATAAAAACATATTTATCCTAACTAATTGATTATAAGTACTTTAATCTAAATATGCCTAACATGACAAAGCTTAGCATAAACTTAAATAAAATAGCACTGATCCGAAATTCAAGAGGCGAGAACATGCCAGACCTGGTACAGGTCGCTAAAGATTGTGAATCTTTCGGTGCTCAGGGCATAACTTTGCATCCTCGACCCGATGAACGCCATGCCCGATATAGTGACATTCCGGCATTAAGAGAGGTCATCACGACAGAATTCAACATCGAAGGCAATCCGAATCCGAAGTTTTTAGCTTTGGTGTTAAATAATCCTCCAGATCAGTGTACATTAGTCCCGGATGCACCGGATGCGCTTACTTCGAGCGAGGGTTGGGATACGATAAAACACCACGATTTTTTGACCGATATTATTGCCAGTCTAAAAGCAAAAGGTATCCGTGTTTCATTATTCCTGAATCCGGAAGAACGATTTGTAGAGGGAGCGAAAAAGTTAGGAACTGACCGTATTGAGTTTTATACCGGACCTTTTGCAAAAGGGTTTAAAGAAAACCCGGAAAAAGCCATTGAAGCACATATAAGGGCTGCTAAATTGGCAAATCAACTAGGGCTTGGCATTAATGCCGGGCATGATTTGAATCTCGAGAATTTGAAATTTTATAAAGACCAGGTAGAAGACCTTTTGGAAGTCTCCATTGGACATGCCTTGATCTCAGATGCTTTGTACTATGGCTTGGAAAATACTATCCAAATGTACCTGAGCCGGTTACGGTAATTTTTTTTAATCCCCAAAAAGCTATAAGGGCTAAGTTCGTTTTTAGTAGAATAGCTGATGCAGAAGCTAAAGTAATAGGAAAGTTTGATTCGCCCCTTGGTTCTTTAGGCAGCATTTCTTTAAGACTTTCGTTTTTTATAAGAGCGAAAAATCAAAGTAAATCACTATAATTTATAAAGAATTTAATACTTTTGATTTCATAAGGAACCGTACATAAATAAATTGATGTTTTTGGGAAGCTTATTTTGTCCCCAATCAAGGCGGCAAAAACGGAGTTACGCCATAGCATAATGAGTATTTTGCCAACGCTGAGTGGGAACAAAAGATGCAGCCAAGAATGGTAATTTATCTTACATTGTACTAAGCTTTAATTTAGCCTGAAAAACAAGCCTTATTCATTTATAATCACCTTGTTTATCTAGTTGATTATGAAAAGGTGATCGAAAAATAAGATTGATTTTTTCATACTAAAGTTTACTATTCTTATAATCCCGTGCGCTATCTATTTTTCCGGTTGAAGAAATTTTTTATTGACAAGTACTGCTCAATAAACTAATTCTTGACTGCTATGCCTAGAGGCAGGCTTTCGGCTTCTAGAGAAGGCTGTAAGTGGTCAAGCTAACAAGCCGAAACTTTGTGGTGATTTGATTGAACAATCAAAAGAGGGGAGTTAATTTTTGAACAATACTAAGAATGACTTAAATGAATTACTCGTAATATAATTTTTTAACAAAACTCACATTTGTATGA
>JBLHJZ010000646.1:0-3226 GCA_047619515.1 Saprospiraceae bacterium
CCCTAAATTGCCGCTAAGATAAAGAAATAAATGGTAAAAGTATTTATACATTGAGCGCTATTCATGGCAATCGCAAGAAAGCTTAGCTCATAAAAAGGTGATCGCTTCGCTTGTGAGGTAGTGATCGACTTCACCTTGTCGGGTCGAATTGGAGCGATTCCACAAGGCGAAGCCGATCACATGGGCATAACCCAATCATCAGTGAAACGATCACTAACTTGCACTCAAAGAAGTATTTTGAACAAGTCAAAAAAATAATTTTTGAAAGCTAAAAAATCTTACGGGCAACATTTTCTGATCGACGAGGAGATTTCCAGCCGCATTGCAGCTAGCCTGACTTTGTCGGATGGCCTGAACAATGTACTGGAAGTAGGCCCGGGTAAGGGAATGCTGACAAAATATCTTATTGAAAAAGGCTTTAATTTCAAAGCCGTGGAAGCAGACAGAGACATGGTCAGCTATCTTCAGGAAAATTATCCCCAACTGGATGGAAAAATTATCAGCGAAGATTTTCTAAAATTAAATTTGGAGGAAATTTTTGGAAATGAGCCGCTGGCCCTGATTGGAAATTATCCATACAACATATCCTCCCAGATCATTTTTAAAATGATTGATTATAAAGACCTCATACCGGAAATGGTCGGGATGTTCCAAAAAGAAGTGGGAGAAAGAATCGTGGCACCTCCCGGATCAAAGACCTATGGTATTATCAGCGTTTTAGCGCAAGCATATTATGAAGGGGAGTTGCTGATTCAGGTTGGTCCCGAATCTTTCGATCCACCGCCCAAAGTTCAATCTGTTGTCATTAAATTAAAAAGAAAAGATCACCTGGAGATCGATTGCAATCCAAAGGTTTTCAAAAGAGTAGTAAAACAAGCATTCAGCCAGCGGAGAAAAATGTTAAGAAACACCATGAAAGCTTTTATAAAAGGAGATGACTTACTACAAAGTGATTTTTTCCTACAACGCCCGGAGCAATTATCCGTAGAACAGTTTATAACCCTGACCAACTGGATCGAAGAGCGACAGGAGTGAACTTTTTTTAACAAATAGAATTATAACTTTGCGCAGTATTAAAAAGGGGCACTTTTTATAAAAATCTAAAATCTAAAACAAAATATATGAGCTTAGAAGTAAAAATCAATAACGACCTAAAGGAGGCCATGAAAGCTAAAAATCAAGTAGCTCTTCGGGGAATCCGCGCGATTAAATCTGCTATTCTTATTTTAAAGACAGATGGCAGCGGGGAGGAAGTAGATGAAGAAAAAGAAATTAAACTGCTTCAACGATTGGTAAAACAGCGCAAAGAATCGCTGGATATTTTCGAAAAACAGAACCGGGAAGACCTCGCGGTCAAAGAAAGAGAAGAGATCGAAGTGATCGAAAAATACCTTCCTGCACAGATGGATGTAGCAGAATTGGAAAGCATAATCAAACAGATCATTGAGCAAACCGGAGCCGGATCTATGAAAGACATGGGTAAGGTCATGGGTATTGCTTCACAAAAGCTCGCAGGAAAAGCGGATGGTAAAGCGATCTCTACGATAGTAAAAACGCTATTGTCATAGGTTCTTAGTATTGTTCAAAAATTAAAGTATTTCTTTTGAAGAAGGATTTATCTGTTAAAATATACAGGTAGATCCTTCTTCATTTATAATGTTATGACCTAACAACATAAAGGTTTTTTACAAATATAACTTTCTTTTCTTATCAATATTCTATATATTTACGAGGATTTTATATTCCCCCATCTTCGTAAACCGATTTTTTCCTACATATTAGCCGTTGATACATTGTTTATCCTACAGGGGCAATTGCATTCGTAATTACTTATTTGCTGTTTGGATTAAGGCTTATTATAACATAATACAAACACAAAACCCCATGAAAAAAACAGACGCTTCCAAATTCATACTAATACCCATTCTTTGCTTTATGGCCCTCGGCTTAAATGCTCAGGGGTTTACTGATGTTTCCTTATCTGCTGGCGTGTCTGTAACCCATGACGGCACTTCAGATTTATTTATAGGAAGCGGTGCGGCCTGGTTTGATTATAATAATGACGGAGACCTTGATCTTTATGTTACAATGCGGACTACTGCAAACTATCTTTATCGAAATGATGGAGGCGGCACATTTACGGATGTTGCATCTTCTTTAGCCGTGCAGGATGCTGCAGGAGATGGTGCTGGTGTAGTGGTCGCTGATTTCAATAATGACGGGTATAAAGATATTTATTTGGCAAATAGTAGTGGCGATATTTTATTTAAAAACAATAATGGCACGTCATTTACGGATATTACAGTTTTGGCAGGATTGGACGTTACCGGTCCTTCCAGGGGGACGTCGGCAACATGGGGAGATTATGATAATGATGGCTTTCTTGATTTATATGTTTCTCATCATTTGCCGACAGATGTTTCGGCACCAGGAGCGACACAGCAGGATTATTTATTTCATAATGATGGAAATGAAACCTTTACAGATGTCTCCGACCTCTTTGTGACGAATGATCTTTTGGGTTATGGCTTTATAGGAAGCTGGACTGATATAGATTTGGATGGGGATCTTGATATAGTATTGGTTAATGATTGCCCGTTTTTTCCTCCGGGAGAACCTGGAAATTATACAGGAACCAAAATCTTTAGAAATGATAGTGGTACAAATGGGGTCAATGATTGGACGTTTACTGAAATCAGCGCTACAGCATTACCTCCAAGTACCTGCGATCATGGAATGGGTCTGGCGATCGGGGATTATGACCACGATGGAGATTTCGATTTTTTTTATACCGATATAGGGGAAGTCAATTTGTATAGAAATGATGGAGGTACTTTTACCAATGTAACTACTCCCGCAGAAGTGGGCGGGCAACCAGTAAATTATTTTAGCTGGGGAAGTAGCTTTTTTGATTATAATTTAGATGGCTGGCAAGACATCATTATAGCCTTTGGGAGTTACAGCAGTAATTCTGTCACCGAACCGAGGGCGAACCAATTATTTGAAAATGATGGGGACGGTACCTTTACTGATGTAGCTTCAACTATGGGAATGGCCGATATTGAAAAAACACGTACTTGCGTATTTGGAGATTATGACAACGATGGGGATCCTGATGTTTATCAGGTTAACTATGGCGAAGTCTGCAGACTAAAAAGAAACGATAATAATAATGGCAATAATTGGTTGAATGTCACCTTGATAGGTATCGACAGTAATAGAGATG
>JBLHJZ010000647.1:0-3225 GCA_047619515.1 Saprospiraceae bacterium
TGGATGATATCGAAATATCTCTTAAAACGACTTCATTCCACAATAGATTTAAAAACGAATATTTGAAAATAAAATCATCATGATGAAAAAAATAATACCATTACTACTTCTTGTGCTATTAGGTTTATATGCTGGAGCAACAGAAACCAAAATCATTATACGAGCAAAAGCAAAAGACGCAAAGTTTATTGGTAGCTCACTTGGAGGTGCCTATGTGATTATACGAAATAAAGTAAATCAGCAAATTCTAGCAGAAGGAAAAACAAGTGGCAGTACAGGGAATACCGATTTGATCATGAAAATTCCTAATAAAAGAGAGCATTCAATTGTAGATGACCAAACCGCCAAATTCTTAGCGACCATAGATATTGATGAACCTACCTTTATTAATATAGAAGTAATTTCTCCTTTTAATAATAAACAGGCTCAAGTCAAAGCAAGTACTGAATTATGGCTGATTCCCGGCAAAGATATTTTAGGAGAGGGTATTGTTTTAGAAATCCCGGGCTTTATCATTGACATTTTAGAACCCAGAACCCATCACTATATTTCGCTTAAGTCTGTCAAGGACAAGCCTTTTAACATTCAGGCGAACATTGTAATGATGTGTGGTTGTACGATTGATAAAGGAGGGATCTGGGATTCCGATGAAATTGAAGTAAAAGGAATGCTCAAAAAGGACGGAGCGTTTTTTAAAGAAATAAATATGTCGCTGACCTCAGTCAATTTATTTGATGGAAATGTTATGATTCAATCTCCAGGTCAATATGAATTGATTGTCTATGCTTTTAATGCAAAAAGTGGAAATACGGGCGTTGATAAAGTTAATTATGTGATCTATGAATAGTGGGAAAGTTATTTATACGTAAGAAGTTCGTCTCATGGGCTTCAATCGCCCAATCAAATCCATAATCGACTTTGTCAATATTTTGGAAATCTACCAAACCCAGATTATGGATAATATTTCCGATTTCAAGGATCAAAACTCCTTTATTTCTCAGAGAACGGAGTTACTTCGCCAAATCAAAATGATATTGAGGCTAGGCTAATCCTGATAATTTTAAAAAGGTACTTCTTTTTAAGGACGAAGTTTTTTACAAATACAGAAGAATTAGTTATTGGACTTTATGCCAAAAGTTTTTTTGTGTCAAGAGCGGCACGAACGCCTAATAACTTGCCCTGAGCGAACGATAATGAGTCGAATGGGCCGAAAAGCTTGTGCTGAGCGAAGTCGAAGTACCTAATAAAGTCTATTGGATGAATATTTTTAAAATAAATAATAAATCTGGCTTACCTTGCCTAAAAATAATAAAAATCTAATCCAGACCAACCGCAATATTGCGATTTTATAAATTGAAACTCAAAATGAAATATCAACTATTTCTCATTATCATAGTTTGCTTGTTTATTACCGCTTGTCCTTCTACTGACAAAAAAATCGAGACACCAACAGATGACTCAGCCACCGCAATCACTACTGAAACACCCGAAACGCCAGCAGAAATATCACCCGATACTACTGCCAATCCTCAGGTTATGCCTCCTTTTGAAATGGAACTTCCAAAAGGAAACGAAATGCTTCAACAAGCTTCAGGTGACCTGGATAAGGACAATATTGAGGAAAAGGTATTGGTCATCAATACGGACAGGGAAGGGGATCTTGGTACAGAACGAGATATTCTCATTTACAAGATTGAAAACAATGAATGGAAGCTATGGAATCGCTCGACAGGGGCGGTATTGCCAAGTGATAACGGAGGAATGATGGGTGACCCTTTCGAGAGCCTAAGTATTGAAAATGGCGCTATTGTTTTAAAACATTTTGGAGGGAGCCGGCAGAAATGGGCTTATACTCACCGGTTTAGATTCCAAAATGCTGCCTGGGAATTGATCGGGCTAACCACAGAAAGCATGTCACCCTGTGAAGAGAATGAAATCTTTGACTATAATCTTTCTTCAGGGAAAGTCGTCTACAAGAAAACCTATGAAAGCTGCGACGATAGCGGTAATATTAAGGTTGGAAAAACAGAAAGTGAGGACTTTGTAAGTAAGCTGAAGGTATTACCAGTCATGAAGGACTTTTCCTTTGATAATCAGCTGTACGCGGTCAATCCAAAAACAGGGAAATGTTATCCTACTGATGCCTGCTATGACTATGATGCTAATTAAAGTAGCCGGCAAATTTATTTGTCTGGCTGAATAAATATTTCTTAACGGAAGAAATCAACTTGGCAAATAAATTTGCCTGTTACATTTTAAAAAGCAAAATCAGTCTCCATGACTCAAAAAATCTTAGTTTTGCGGCCTATAATAAAACTACAGAAATAATGGAAAAGAAATCACTAAAAGAGGCAGCCTTACACTACCACGCCAAAGGAAAACCCGGCAAAATAGAAGTCGTTCCCACTAAAGAATATGCTAATCAGCGGGACTTATCATTAGCCTACTCACCGGGAGTCGCGGAGCCCTGCCTGGCTATTCATAAAGATGTCAATGAAGTGTACAAATACACTGCAAAAGGAAATCTGGTTGCAGTGATTAGCAATGGAACAGCGGTATTGGGCCTGGGAGATATTGGCCCTGAAGCGAGTAAACCTGTAATGGAAGGCAAAGGGCTACTCTTTAAAATATACGCAGATATTGACTGTTTTGACCTGGAGCTAAACACAAAAAACGTAGATGAATTTGTCCGGACAGTGAAACTGCTGGAACCTACATTTGGAGGCGTAAATCTGGAGGATATTTCCGCACCGGATTGTTTTGAAATTGAAGAGCGCTTAAAAAAAGAGCTCAATATTCCCGTTATGCATGATGACCAGCACGGGACGGCAATAATCAGCGGAGCATCATTGCTCAATGCGCTGGAGATCGTCGGGAAGGATATTTCAAAAGCGAAAATTGTGGTGAATGGGGCAGGAGCATCCGCTATTTCCTGTACCCGGATTTATGTATCCCTGGGAGCAGATAAGGGAAATATTTTCATGTATGACAGTAAAGGTTTGATCCATCCGGATAGAGATAACCTGGATGGTAAAAAACCTGAATTTGTCAATGGAAATATGCCGATGGATACCTCTCTAGGCGAGATATTAAAAGACGCAGATGTATTTATTGGTTTGTCACGTGGGAATATTTTGAATGGTGAAATGATCAAGGAAATGGCAAAAGATTGCATCATCTTTGCTTTGGCGAATCCGAATCCGGAGATTCCTTACGAAGAAGCCA
>JBLHJZ010000648.1:0-3223 GCA_047619515.1 Saprospiraceae bacterium
CAGCGGATTCCAAAATTTGCTTTTGAATACCTCGATGGCGGCTGCAATGAAGATGTAAATTTGCATAGAAATACCGCTGAACTTCGCGAAGTGCAATTAAAACCAAATTACCTCAAACCCAATGAAGGTTCTTCTATAAAAACAAATCTGTTTGGTATAGATTACGATGCTCCGATTGGTATTGCTCCTGTCGGACTACAGGGATTGATGTGGCCAAACTCACCCGAAATCTTAGCTAAAGCCGCTTTTAAGCATAATATCCCCTTTATCCTCAGTACCGTAAGTACCAGCAGTATAGAGCGGATAAGCGAGTTGACCGAGGGAAAAGCCTGGTTTCAGTTATACCACCCGACAGATAATTCACTAAGAGATAAAATCATTGATCGGGCTGCTCAGGCAGCATGTCCCGTCCTGGTAATATTATGCGATGTTCCTACTTTTGGATACCGTCCCAGGGATATCAGAAACGGATTAGCGATGCCACCGAAAATGTCTATTAAAAATATTTTACAGGTTTTCGGGAAACCCAAATGGGCAATGGAAACCTTAAAATATGGCCAGCCAGTTTTTGAAACGCTTAAACCTTATATGCCTCCTGGGCTGGATTTACAACAACTGGGAAAATTAATGGATCAGAAATTTTCCGGTAAATTGAATGAAGAAAAAATCAAACCCATCCGGGATATGTGGAAAGGAAAACTGGTACTCAAAGGGGTCGCTTCTGAATCCGATACAGAAAAAGCGATCAAACTCGGGCTGGATGGTATCATCGTATCTAACCACGGAGGTCGTCAACTTGATGCCGGTCAATCCACGATAAAACCACTGAAAACCATTGCAGAAAAATACGGCGATAAAATTGAAGTCATGATGGATAGTGGTTTACGATCAGGCCCCGATGTCGCAAGGGCAATTGCCAGTGGTGCAAAATTTACTTTTATGGGCCGGTCTTTTATGTATGGCGTGGCGGCTTTAGGTAATAAAGGCGGAGACCACACGATTGCTATTTTGAAAATTCAGTTGCAGCAAATCATGGAACAATTGGGTTGTGAAAAAATTGAATATTTGCCAAAGTATTTGATTTAGTGTCACAGACCTTAGCCTGTTTCCCAAATAATAGCACACCCTAAAATACGAAAACCAAAAAAATGAACCAACCTGACAATCAAAAAAACCTAGGCAACAACGAATTCGAAAGGGAATCTGTCCCACCATCAAAATTAAAAAGCTGGAGAAGCTTTCTGGGAATGTACGCAGGCGAACATGCCGCAGGAACCGAATTTATGATTGGCCCCTTATTCCTCACAGCCGGCGTAAGTGCCTTTGACCTAATTGTTGGTTTATTCCTGGGCAACCTGATGGCGGTTTTATCCTGGCGGTTTCTGACAGCGGAGATTGCCATCAACAGAAGACTCACGCTATATTTTCAACTGGAAAAAATCTGTGGTAAAAATTTGGTTATCTTTTATAATGTATTAAACGGACTGCTTTTTTGTTTTCTAGCGGGGGCTATGATTACGGTATCGGCCACAGCGGTGGGTATCCCATTCGAAATGGACATGCCTAAGTTGACCGACACAATGCCCAATGGCGCCACCTGGATCATCATCGTACTAATCATCGGAACTGTAATTTCCATTGTCGCTGCAAGAGGATATGATTCGGTGGCTAAAGCAGCCAACTGGATGTCGCCTTTTATTGTATTAGCTTTTCTGGCATGTGGCCTTGTTGCCTTGAGACAATTAGGTGTAAATAGTTTCGCTGGCTTTTGGGCGATTTGGGGCGAAGGGACAGATCCATTTCCCGGCCAGTTAAAATATACCTTTTGGCATGTTGTACTGTGGTCCTGGTTTTGTAATGCGGCGATGCATATTGGTATGTCAGATCTCTCTGTTTTTCGTTATGCAAAGAAAGCCAGTGCTGGATGGACTACCGCAGCCGGAATGTATGTGGGTCATTATATGGCCTGGATTGCCGCTGCTTTATTATATGCGGTATATTTAAAATCTCCGGAGGCTTTGGCTTTCCTGGCAAACGGTGAAGCGCCGCCTGTCGCTCCTGGCCCACTTGCCTATAATGCGATTGGCATTTTCGGAATCATTGCCGTGATTATTGCCGGCTGGACTACCGCTAATCCGACCATCTATCGGGCGGGATTGGCGTTTCAGGCAATACTTCCTAAGTTGTCTACTTTTAAGGTTACGCTGCTCGCTGGAGCTATTGCAACGATAGCCGGTATTTTTCCGGCCTTTGCGATGAAACTATTGGGCTTTGTTGCGCTCTATGGATTCATCCTTGCGCCAATGGGAGCTGTTATTGTTTTTGAGCATTTCTTTTATAAAAAAGCCGGGATTCTTAAAAATTATGCGGAAGTGGCGAATATTAAATTTAATAAAGCAGTGATCTTTGCCTGGGCGATCAGTTTTGGATTGTTTTATTTTGTATCCATACAATTTGATGTATTTTTGTCTTTTGTAACTTTACCGGCATGGTTACTTTGTGGCGTTTTGTTTTTGGTGTTTAGTAGGTATTTTCAGCGGCAAGAGACCTTTAAGTAGCCCGCAAATTTATTTGCAAGGCTAAAATTCTGGCTTTCTATAAATTATAAACCAGGCAAATATATTCGCAACCTGTATAGATATTAGTTAATAATGGAAGCTGTATAAAAAGACTCGCTGGGATTTTGAAAGTAAAATAATAGCCACGAAGACACAAAGGCACCAAGAGACAATTCGGTTTTAGTGCTTTTGTGCCTTCGTGGCAGAATTAAATTTTGACACTTTTAGCAGAAGTATACTTTTAAGACAGCCTCGTTCCTCTTTTGAAATCTTGGCAAATATAATGTGACCTCGGAGGTCAAAGTACATTAGCTAAATTATTATCTGTACAAATCGAATAAATTTACCAGCTACAAAAACGAAAGGAACCTGTGTTCCCATGTTATTAGCTAAGAGTGTGTTTAAATTTCATATTTCGGGTTCAAATCGCCACTTTTTGCTTATACTTCGTTCCGGAAATCCTCATTTAACTAAGGCTAAACTCCGGTTTTCGTGCCTCGTCTAAACAAAAAATTGACTGATTTGAACTACAAAAACGAAATTTAATCACACGCTATACCATTTCAGAAAAAAATGAAAGCAACCACTGTAAAGCACCCTGGAGGGTTTGACCATCTTACTATTATCGAAAAGAAGGATCCAGAACCAAAGGCAGGAGAAATCCT
>JBLHJZ010000649.1:0-3222 GCA_047619515.1 Saprospiraceae bacterium
ACAAAAGAGGAAAAGGACATGCTTTTTTCATCCAATCAAATGCATATGGCTCGATGGCGACTATGGTCTTGCAAAGAAAGTGTGTACAAAGTATTGATTAAGAGCGGTGTCTCTCCATTCTTGAATCCACTGCGGATTGAAGTTGTTCCCGATGAACCCTGGGACAAAGAGCAGATGCGTTTTAAAGCGATTTTCGACGGTAGAAAAATAGGGGGCTGTTCCTTTAAAAAGGATCATTGGGTACACAGTATAAGCAGCAATCAACCTTTTACTGGGCACGATTATCATTCCGAAATTATAAAGGTTGCAGAAAAGAGTGCCAGCGAGCAAATCAGAGTATTGGTGAAAAAAAAGTTGGAAAAAGAACACGATATAAAAGTCGAAAACATTTTTCAATCATCGCTTAATATACCCACAATCATATGTCAGGACAAGGAGATCGGAGTTGATTTTAGCATTTCTCATCATGCGCCTTATTCCGCCTATATTCTCCATATATACAATAGGCTAAGTTTAAATGATATTTAATTCGCTAGAATTTCTGCTGTTCTTTCCATTGGTTGCTGTAGTCTATTTCAGTATACCGTCCCGATATAGATGGTTGATATTGCTGATCTCCAGTTATTGTTTTTATTACTATTGGAATAATTGGTATTTGCTTATTATTCTTTTTTCTACGTTGGTAGACTACTGGGCAGGCATACAAATCGAAAACGCTAACAGTATTAACCGAAAACGTATTGTTTTGTTTTGTAGCATTTTTTTGAATCTGGGGATGCTCTCTTTTTTTAAATACTTCAATTTCTTTATTGATCAAATAACCATTCTCAGCCATCTGTTCGGTTTACAAATTACAGCTATACACCATTCTTTGGTTTTACCAATTGGGATTTCGTTCTTCACTTTGCAAACTATGAGTTATAGTATAGACGTCTACAAAGGACGTATTGCAGCAGAACGGCACCTGGGAAAGTATGCCTTGTATGTGAGTTTTTTCGCACAATTAGTCGCGGGCCCCATAGAGCGAGCTAAACATTTATTACCACAATTCAGTGGTCGATACCGGTTTGATTATCAAAGAATAGTGGAAGGACTACAATTGATTTTGTGGGGCTTTTTCAAAAAGATAGTTATTGCTGACCGACTCAGTCGTTACGTTCAGGAGGTGTATCAAAATCCGGATGTTTATCAGGGAGTGACTATATGGATCGCGACTACTTTTTTTGTTTTTCAGATCTTCTGTGATTTTTCTGCCTATTCAGATATCGCTATTGGGACCGCGAGAATTCTAGGGATTAAGCTGTCCCTTAATTTTGGACATAGCCCTTATTTTGAAACCTCTTTTATCCAGTTTTGGGAAAAATGGCACATTACTTTAACACGGTGGGTACGGGATTATTTATATATGCCTTTAGCTCGAATTTTTCGCAAACCCTGGCAAAGACCCTGGCTTTGGCTCCTGGTCTTTTTATTAATTGGCCTTTGGCATGGTGCCAGGTGGACTTTTGTGGTTTGGGGTGGTTTGAACGGCCTTTATTTGGTGGTTGAAAATTGGATGAGACGCAATAATTATAGAAAACAAGGCTATCCTGTTTCCCGCTTACGGAAGTGTCTATCTTCTTTGACGATATTTAGCTTGACGGCTTTTAGCGCTGTTTTTTTTGTAGCCGATTCTATCCCCGAAGCTTTTACTTTATTGAACGGAGCCGTAAAGGGATCTTCCCAAAGTATTTTCCTTTTTGGAGAGGTGAGCTTTTTTATCAATTTAGTATTAATCTTATTTATGGAGTGGATGCATCATAATATGAAAGAAAAACAAATCTATGAGTATCTTGGGACTAAATTTGCGTGGCAAAGATGGGCTTTTTATGTGTTTATGCTAGAAGCGATCCTGTTTTTGAGTTTAACTGAAAAAGTAGATTTTATTTATTTTAATTTTTAGGGATACTTAAGTAATGATTAAAAAAATAGGGCTAAAACTACTGACATTATTCGTATTGGTATTTATACCTTATCTAATCGTAAAGTGCCACTACGTTTGGTGTCACGACATTAATTATTACAAAGCAATTAGTAAGGCCAATCATTTGACCATAGGTTTGTCGCGAGCAAAAAGAGGATTTTCGCCCGCGATCTTTGAAGAGAGACTTGCATTGAAAGGGAAAATGATCAATTTTGCTTTTGACAATTTATCATCTCCTTTTGGCCCTGCATATCTTGATGCGATACAGAACAAAGTTGTTGAAAACGAGCGCAATGGAATCTTTATCATATCCGTAACCCCGGGTTCTATTTTGGAATTTGACAAAGACAAACCAGGAAATAACTTACGTGAAGAACAGTTTTATTTCTATAATTTATGGTGTCAGAATTGTCAACCGAACCTGGAATATATACTTAGAAGCCCTATTCAGGGCGGATCATTATTCCAATATCTGCGTACAAACTATAAAGCGATAATTAGCCAACAATCTTCCAATCGTCGGGAAATAATTCATACAGACGGCTGGGCAGAACTAAGTGTCGAGATGAGGTCCGACCGATTAAAGCCTTTGATTGTTTCAAGAAATTTTATAAGATCACCTCTTCGAGAAAAGTTCCTCGAAAAAACAATCACGTTTTTACAAAGTCATGGTAAAGTGTTTTTAGTGAGGTTGCCTATAGCAAAAGTATATCAAGAATATGAAGAACAACTCAGTCCGAAATTTGATTCTCTTATGCTAAACATAGCTCATAAACAACAGGTTGATTACCTTAATTATTGCAATGTTGCCGGGGACCTTTCTTTTCTTGATGGGCATCACCTTTCAGGTGAAGCGGCCAGGTTTATTTCTAATAAGATTGCTGAAGATATAAAATTAAAACTCGCCCAATAAATTGTCGTTATTGTAAACTTATTTTAAAAACGTAAAGTTTAAGTTTAATTCGCTAAAAAATGTAAAACCTCATCTTTTGGATATACGTGTCCGTTGGCATGAATAAATACCTTTGCATTTGGCAAGTTATTAAAATAATTATAACTTAATTTTTGTTGAGTATCTAATCTATAAATGCCGTAACCCTCCATGCCCCATGTTAGCATATAATGCGTTGAGGAGGAACGCATCAACTGATAAATTTTCTTACGATTATAGTATTGTTTAATGCCCGGAATGAGAATTTGGTTGTGACCAGCAGGGTAATACTGATCGGATAAAATGCTATATCCTGAAGCAATAACAG
>JBLHJZ010000650.1:0-3221 GCA_047619515.1 Saprospiraceae bacterium
TTGTTGGATATTTGAAGGATTGCAGGGTAAGGTTTATAGGGTGCATTTTAAAATGTCGCTTAGCGCAAATAATTCATTCCTTGGCTTTATTTTTGCTATATCAGGAATATTAAAACACTTTGTTTTCAGGTATTTAAATAAGTCTTCAAAGGCTGGTTTTACCTAGATGCTCTTAAAGCCGGGACAAGCGAAAAATTAAATAAAAACCCACATGACCCTCAGGGAATTATTTGAACTAATAGGAAATAATCCTGCCTATGTAATTGGGTTCTTTCTTTTTATTCCTATCTGTGCACTTATTGCAGGGTTTATGGGTAAAAACGAAGGCCATCTCTCCCCGTGGAAATATTTTTATTCAACTTTAGTTTATATGGTTTGTATCCCCGGGATATTTGCTATAACGCTGAATATTTATATGTTTTTGTTTGATCGTGGTAAAGCACTGGATACGGATATTTATTTTCAGATTTTGCCAATTATATCGATGATTATCACTTTGTTGATTATTCGCAATAATGTAAATCTTGAGAAAATTCCCGGGTTTAAAAACGTTTCTGGTCTGCTGGTTATGATTTTTGCTGTATTTGCATTGATGTGGGGACTTGACAGAACCAGAATATTTGTTATTGCTTTTGTAAATATTCCTTTTTACTTTTTAGGTTTGATTTTTATAGGACTATTGTTGATCGTCCGGTTTGGATGGACCCGATTGATGAGCCCGACGAACAAACAGGAAGAAAATTAATGGCATATATGGATCATAATTAACTTATTTTTTTACATAATAACACTCCTTTTTATTTCCTTTTTAATCTTTAACAGGATTGAAATACCTTCCAACATAAAATTAAAAGTATTTAACCAGATTTCGAAAATTAATTCTTGATTTGATTAAAAATGTAAAGTCTTATTAAACGACTATTATACATATTATATCTTTGGCTTTGTCTTGCGAGTGTGCTCTCCGGACAAGAGGTTTATGTTCAAAAGGGTAATGGAGTGTATGAAAATGACCTACAGCCAACAGCTACTATTATTGGTAAAATAGTAGATAGCGTAACAGGAACCCCATTGGAGTTTAGCACCATTACGCTGTATACTCAAAAGGACAGCTTAGTTGTCACAGGGGGTATTTCAGATGCAAAAGGCCAATTTTCGATTGAAACAAGGCAGAGATATTTTTTTCTAAAAATAGAATTCCTTGCTTACAGACCAAGGACGATTGATAAAATTGAGCTTTCAAGTGGTCAAAACCGGTTGGATTTGGGGACAATTGAATTAGTGCCGGATATTGAGATGTTGGGAGAAGTGAAGGTGCGAGCAGAGAAAAGCTCAATAGTAATGAGCCTGGACAAGCGAATTTTAAACGTCGGTAAAGATTTGGCCAGTGGAGGCGGCACCGCTGAAGATATTTTGAGAAATGTACCCGGGGTGTCCTTCGATATTGACGGCAATATTAGTTTGAGAAATGGCGGCAGTGTCCGTATTTTATTGGATGGTAAACCGTCCTTGTTGATTGGTGGCGATAATTCGAACGGACTACGGCAGATTCAAGCGCAGATGATTGACTTTATTGAGATAATTACCAACCCATCTGCACGATATGAAGCAGAGGGGATGGCTGGTATTATCAATATTGTTTTGAAAAAAAATCAGAATAAAGGCTTGAATGGGTCTATAAACGCAAGTATTGGAAATCCTGAAAATTATGGCTTAGGGGTCAATATAAACTATCATAAAAATAAAACCAATTGGTTTGCAGGTATTGGCGGTTGGTATGTCAGTCGACCGGGTACAGGCAGTTTCCGAAACCAGTTTTATAATCTCGAAACTCTTGACTCTACGATATTTTCCAATATGGATAGAACGCATGAACGACGGAGTTCGCCCTCTTACTTTAAATTTGGCGCCGACTTTCATCTTAACCCAAAAAATATTTTAATGACTTCTTTTTCCTATCGAAGGAGCCAACATAACAACTCTTCCGAACTGATTTATAAAGATGCTTATGGCAGTCCTGACAATATCTTTCTGATTACCCAACGACAGGAAAATGAAACAGAAAAGGAAGATGGCTTGAAATATCTCCTGACTTATAAGAAATTATTTTTAAGAAAAGGACATCATTTGACTACTGATATTCGATACGAAAATAGAACGCAAAAGGAAGATTCTGTTTATGATGAAACCTACTTTGATGACAAAAACACCCAGATGGACACAACTGATTTTAATCAATTGTCCAATGAGAAAGAAGGCAATCGACAAATAGGTATTAAATTAGACTATGTGCAACCGGTCAGAAAAGAAGGTAAATTTGAAGGTGGGTTTCAAAGTTCCTTCCGGACAATCACCAATAATTACAGGGTACGGGAGAGGGTAAATAATATAGAAATACCCGATCCATATTTTACGAATAACCTTAATTACAAAGAGGTTATTCATGCCCTATACGCCAACTTTGGGAATAAAATCAACAAATTTTCTTTTCAACTTGGCTTACGGGTAGAATATTCAGATGTCGAAACAAAGTTGCTCGTGGCCAATGAAATTAATCCCCGAGAATATGCAAACTTATTCCCGAGTACTTTTTTAACTTATGAATTGCCCGCAGAAAATGCTATTCAGTTGAGTTATAGTCGTCGTATTAAACGTCCTGGTTTTGCGGATTTGAATCCATTTTTTACTTTGATAGATCGGCGAAATATTTTTAGAGGCAACCCAAATATTGAACCTGAACTTACAGATTCTTATGAGTTAGGGCATATCAAATATTGGGAAAAAGGTTCGCTAAGTTCCACCTTTTATTTTCGGAAAACCGACGCCGTTATCAAGCGAATTCAACGGGTGGACGAAAATTTTCCGGATAGAACAATTACTCAAGCTGAAAATTTAGACTTTAAGAGGAATTTTGGTTTAGAACTTATATATTCTTTTTCTCCCAATAAATGGTGGCGACTAAATGGTGATGCGAATTTTTATCATTCTCGTTCAGAAGGAACGTATCAATATGCCGGGAAAGAGGTCTTTGTAGGGGGCCAATCATTTTCCATGACTGCCAAAACAAGTTCTCGCTTCAACTTTTGGAAAATAGTAAATGCTCAACTTACCCTTAATTATATTGCTCAGCGGACAACAACACAGGGGGTTAACAAATCTATGATTGCTTTAGATTTTGCTTCCAGTATAGATATATTAAAAAACAATGGAACCGTCACTTT
>JBLHJZ010000651.1:0-3216 GCA_047619515.1 Saprospiraceae bacterium
TCTACTGACAGATAAGTTTCAACAGCTTTTGCAGGTAAAGCCACACTAAGCATAGCGCCATCTTTCAGTTTTAAAAATAGCTTACCCCGCTTTGCGACAAGTGCTAGTGCATCCCGAAGTGAAAATACACCACCGATACAAGCTGCCGTATATTCTCCAAGGCTATGACCGATGAGTTCGGAAGGATAGATACCCCAGGACTCCCAGAGTTTTGCAGTTGCATATTCTATGGTGAATAATAGGGTAATACCTGCTAATGGATCAAGGATCGACTGGTTATGTTGTTCTTCAGCTATTGGATATAATATCTCTAAAAAATCTAATTGGTGATCTTCTTTTAAAATATTGAGACATTCTAAAACGGCATTTCTAAAAACTGGTTCTTCCTGAAACAGATCGAATCCCATATTGCTATGCTGTGCACCTCCACCTGGGAACATGAAAACGATTTTGCTGGTTTTTGATTTGCTTTCTTTTGAATAGACCTGGATGCTCTCCGGATTTTCGAGAATATTTCTTGCTTCTTGTGTATCCTTTGCGATCAGGAAAGCTCTTTGTTGAAAATGCTTTCTTCCGGTTTGTAAGGTAAAAGCGATAGCATTCAATGATGCATCCGTGCTACTAAAATATTTCGTGTATTGTTCTTTCACAGATTGCAATGCTGCTACTTTTTTTGCAGAAAGTAAGATCAACTCGTATGGCTTTTTGTGATTCTTTTTTTCAATCTGGGGTGCTTCTTCGAGGATAATATGTGCGTTAGTTCCACCCAGACCAAAGGAACTAATTCCTGCCCTTCGAGCTTGCGTTCCCTTTTTCCATGCTACCGGAGATTGGTTAATAATAAAAGGAGAATCTGTAAAATTAATTTGCGGGTTCGGCTTTTTAAAATGCATCAAAGGCGGCAATATTTTATGCTTCATAGACAGGATCGTTTTGATAATCCCGGCGATACTCGCTCCTGCATCAAGGTGGCCGATATTTGCTTTGACCGAGCCGATATGACAAAATTGTTTTTTATGGGTAAAGGCTTTAAAAGCTGTCGTCAATCCTGCGATTTCAATTGGGTCGCCGATCGCTGTGCCTGTGCCGTGCGCTTCAATATAGCTTAGGGTTTCAGGATTGATACCAGCATTTTGGTAGGCTTTGATAATTGCTTCTGATTGGCCTTTAATACTTGGGGCGGTAAATCCGATTTTATCTGCCCCGTCGTTATTGATAGCTGTCCCTTTAATAATGGCGTGGATATTATCACCATCGGCAATCGCTTTATCCAGGTTTTTTAAAACAATAAAAGACATGCCATGACCACGTACCATCCCATTCGCTCCGGCATCAAAAGTCCGGCAATAACCGTCAGGAGAGAGGGCATGTCCCTCTTTATGCAAATGACCGGAAGCAATCGGTGGCTGGATTCGACCTCCTCCAACAATCACTATATCGGAGTCTCCTGCTCTAATACTTTGACAGGCCAGATGCACTGCAACGCCCGAAGAGGAACAGGCTGTCTGTACATTTACCGCCGGGCCTTTGAGGTTAAGTTTATAAGCCACTCGTGTAGCCGGGAAGTCTTTTTCCAAAGTAATGCCCAATTGAAAATCATCGAGGGAATTGAAATAATTGGGATGAGTGAGCACATTATTGATCAGGTAGGTATTTCTGGCTACTCCGCCAAATACGCCAATATTCAGATTCGTTCGTTCGGGATCATAACCTGCGTCCTCGAGTGATGCGTATGCGCATTCGAGAAAGACCCGGTGTTGCGGATCCATCAGTGCAGCTTCTTTAGGCAGATAGCCGAAAAATTCAGCATCAAAACAATCTGCATCTTCAAGGTACATCCCCCGACGGATATAGTCCGGGTCGTTAATCGTCTGAGGATCAATACCTTCTGCCAACAATTCTTCTGCTGTAAATTCCCTGCTGATGTCTTTGGCTTGGATTAAATTTTGCCAGAATTCTTCGAGATCTTTGGCTCCGGGGAAGCGGACGCTTAGACCTATGATAGCAATGTCTTTATTTTGAGGAAGGCTACGCAAGTCAGCCTCCCCCTGAAGTGGGTTGCTTTGGGGACGCAAGTTGGAAACTTGCTTAAGCGGGGTTTCTTGAGCACTTGACTCTTTGAGCCCTTGGCTACTTTCTACTTCCGGGTAGCCCAGCGCTTTCGCAGTTTTCCAGGTGTTTTCGTGGAGGAAATTATCATGGAGTACTCCTTTCCATTTATTAGCGAGGTCGGGATTTATTTTTCCGTGCTGGAGTAAATTTATATCTCCCATAGGCTTGGAATCCTTGTAAATGCCATCGGTCATTTTATGGTCCAGTCCTTCATAAGGTTTTAGGAGATTGAGGTGGAAGTCGATACCGAAACGTTCGCATAGATTTTTCATACTCGTTTCGGGGTCTGAGATTAAGGTTTCATAGGAAATATTAAATTGTCTGTGTTTTGGAATATGGTTTAAAAAGTCAATCGCATTCTGATGACTCTGCTGCCAGATTAATTCTCCGAGTTGCCGGGCGGAATAATTATGTTTTTTCAAATACATCACCTGATCCATGTGCATCTTTTCGAATGACTTGGTCATGGAATAAGGGTGGCGGTATAAATGGATATAAAAAGCATTTTCAAAAATGTCCTCTGCTCTTTGTAAGGCATTCTTGTCAAGGATATAGGAAGGTGATTTGTCCACTAAAATTTTTCCATCGAGAAGGTTCTGGATATTTCTATAAAATTCCTGGCTGGAAGTGGCGGTCTCTTCCTCTTTTTGCATCAAATATTTCGCTTCATCAGCTTCGATATTTTTTAATGCCATCAAGGCGCGGATACTACCTTCTTTCCAAAGACTAAATTTACCTTCGTAGGCTTTTGCTCGTTCCTGAAGGTCGTCGAAATGGAGGACTTGCAACTCATTGGCTGAAAAAATATCGGGATGACCTGCCAGCATGACCCGGAGTAAAGTGGTGCCAGAACGAGGAGGCGAAAGGATGAATATTGCGGGTGGGTTTTTGGTTGTTTTTAGGGTGGATTTTTTATGCTCGGGGATGAGATTTTGGAAGTTAGTGAAATCTTTTGTGTTTAAGAAAGTGATAGTTCTTCGTTCCTCGGAAAGAGATAGTCCAAACTCGACGTTGTCTTGTTTGGAAGAGATAGTCCCGACTGCGTCGGGAAGTGGGAGTCGAGGCCTTGTCGGGAAGTGGGAGTCTTGAGTCGTGTTTTGGTTG
>JBLHJZ010000652.1:0-3214 GCA_047619515.1 Saprospiraceae bacterium
TTTACCTCGAAAAACCTTGTTGCCATAATCCGCAAGAGGGGGAGTGGTTGATCCAGTCTCAACAAAAAACCGGAAAGGTCTTAGCTATAGGCAATCAACAACGATCTGCGCCAACTTCTATCAAAGCGGTGCAGGATATTCGGGAAGGTTTGATCGGTGAAGTTTATTATGGAAAAAGCTGGTATACTAACTCTCGCGGCAGTATTGGTGTGGGTAAACAAACTCCGGTTCCTGAATGGCTGGACTGGGAACTCTGGCAAGGCCCGGCTCCACGTAAAGAATACCTGGACAACAGAGTGCATTATAATTGGCACTGGTTCTGGAATTGGGGAACAGGCGAAATCAATAATAATGGTTTACACGAAATGGACATCTGCCGTTGGGCATTAGGTGTTGATATTCCGAATAAAGTATCCTCCGCTGGTGGCCGTTACCACTACAAAGACGACTGGGAATTTTATGATACACAGGTTGCTAATTTTGAATTCGATGGTGGAAAAATGATTACCTGGGAAGGAACTAGTTGTAATAATTTACCAAAATTCAATAGAGGAAGAGGAGCGACTATCCACGGCACTAAAGGAAGTATGCTCCTTGATCGAAATAGCGCGATTCTTTATGACCTCAAAGGCAAAATGATCAAAGAAGATAAAGAAGAGAGTATGTCTGCCACTACTGATCTTGTCGGTATTGGAGGGTTGGATGTTTACCATATGAAAAACTTTATGGCTGCTATCCGCAAAGGAGAAAAGCTAAATTCCAATATCGAAGAAGCGCATAAAAGTACGCTGCTTTGTCACCTTGGCAACATGGCGCAGAAGACAAACGAGGCTTTGCAGGTCGATACGAAAACGGGGAAAGTGTTGAATAATAAAGAGGCGATGGAGATGTGGGGACGGAGTTATGAGAAGGGCTGGGAACCGGTGGTTTGAAGCAGTCGGCAGCCCGATTCGAGCTTTGAAATTTTATAGTTGGAAATTTTTCTTTTGCGTTTCTTTATTAGACTTTATTTGGTCTTAGGTTTTAGGCATTCGTAGCCGTTCTGACCTACATTTTTTTTGGAATAAAGTCTATTCTATCTCAAGACAGGCTAACTTTATATTCTCCGGATTTAATATAAAATCTTCAATTAGTTCATACTTTTGTTCGAAAAATTTGGCTATATTTTTTGTAATTGTATTCCCGACTCTTAACCAAATAATCTTGGGAGGATGACCTCTCAAACTCGCTATATCAAAAAAATCTGCATCGAATGTCACAATGGTGTAGGCATTCTCCTTTGCAAATTCCCAAATTTGTATCTCTGATAAATTTTCAAGTCCTAAAAATCTTACTTGACGGGCTTCTGGATATAGATGAGCGATTTTTCAATCACCCGAAACGAAATATTCTGATCAAATATAAGTTTCACTAAGCAACCTTTAATTTATGTTCACGATCTGCAGCGTAGGCGAGACATGCCTTGATTTGAGTGCTTGATAATTCGGGATAATCTTCTCGGATTTCTTCAATAGACATTCCATTCGCTAACCAACTCAATACGTCATAAACTGAAATTCTAGTCCCTGAAATACAAGGTTCCCAAATCTAATGTTTGGATTTATTGAGATATATTTAGTGTAATCTACCATATTCATCTGTTTTAGTAAAAAAAGCTACTACTTTTTTCTAAACATGCTTTTAGCTGGACTTTAGCATTTTGAAAAATAATATTAAATTGTTTGCCCAATAACATTCAAGATATAAAAAGCTGATAATCAGTTAAAAGTTTTTTTTTCGTTTTGCCCTTGCCCAAGATAAAACTGTCAAAAAGGAATTTTGAACATTAATGATAAACATGGCTGTTCAAAATAAAAGATAACCTTTGTTTAAAATAAAAAGCAGAATCACTAATTTTTAGCAGACTCCGCGGGCTAGGAATGGCCAAAAAGGTGGGAGCGGGTGACTGACTGCGTGATGAGCCTTTTTTTGGCCTAGCTTTTTTGTTACTTTTTCAGCAATGGAAAAAGTAAGAGAGAAAATAAAAATTTATTCTAATAAAATGGTTAATGTCCAGCTCCGTCTGCCACCTCCTTTTAAGCACTTCACTCAATCATCACTTTTTTCACCACAACCCCATCCTCCACAAACACCTTTAGCAGATAAACGCCAGCGGGAGCATACCGCAAATTTATTTCAAAAAGCGAATCGTTTCCATTCCCCATTTTTTGATAAAGCAACTTCCCACGGAGATCAAAAAGCGAAACTTCCTTTGGTTTTAATGTTCCAGAATCTAAAACAAATATTCCAGAATTTGGATTTGGAAAAAGCGATACCAGTTCCTCAGACAGCATATTGGCCGTGCTACTCGTAAAGATAACCTCCGCAGTGATTTCTGATAAGCAACCGGAAGCATCAGAAATAATTGCGGTGTAATTACCTGCAATGAGATTATCAATGTCTTCTGTCGTCGCACCATTACTCCAGATGATCGAATACGGAGGAGTGCCGCCGTTAATAGTAAGATCAATCGACCCTGTCCCGTTTTCTCCGATTTGTGCTTCTGTGTCTACAAATATATTGAGACATTCTGCAATGCTCCAGATTTCAGAACCCACTAAACCATTATTGGCCGCTAAGTATAACTTGCCATTGAAAATGGTCAGATCTTCAGGATCAGAATCAGGAACACCCGAATAGATATCAGCGACGATAGAAATACTGGTGTCATTATATTCCCAAAGCTCTCTACTATAATCATCCGTGAAAGCTGAAAAATAAAGTTTATTATCATAAACCGTCAAATACTGCGGCAAACTACCACCGGGATTGAGATCTTCGGTAAGTAATAATTCATCGGTGGCGGCATCATAATAAACCAATTCGGTATTTACCGAAGAAGAAATCTTGCCACTGAAAAATAATTTGTCTTTGTAAACGGTAAGGTTCTGTAGATTTAAATTCCCATTGACATCGGTACGTTGTGTCACAGCCCCTGTGCCTGGATTATAGCTGTAAATATCATAGGCTCTCATTTCTCTGCCATCACTATTGGTTCTTGCCGCGAAGTATAACTTTCCATTTATATCAACAAAACCTGAAGGCGAGCTACTACCAGCACCAGGTGAAATTTCCGGAAAACCGAGTAGCGTATTGGTGGCTACATCAATTATAAATAGCTCTTCTCCTTGCCCCTGAACGAAGCCACGAAAGAAAAAATTTCCATCAAAATAAT
>JBLHJZ010000653.1:0-3213 GCA_047619515.1 Saprospiraceae bacterium
TAAAATAGAGTCCATCTCACATAAGTTTTTGAGGGAGGAAGAAAAAGCATCGCTGAGTAAAAAGAACTACCTGGAGCATCTGCATGTGTATTGGGGAGCGAAGGAAGCACTATTTAAAGCTTATGGCAGGAAGCAATTGGATTTCAAACAGCATATTTTTATAAAACCGTTTGCGTTTAATCTCCGTGTTGGAAAATGCTATGGGTATGTGCAAAAAGAAGATTATTATGCAGATTTTGAGCTTCGGTATGAGCAGATTGATGATTATATTTTGGTCTATGCGATCGAGATAGTGGAGGATGAGAGGATTGCGTGAGGAATTAGGAATTAGGAATTAGGATTTAGGATTTAGGATTTAGGATTTTAGGATTCTCTGGTTTATCTTACTTGTTTAAAAAGTATTTTCTAAAAACAAAGTCTCCCTGGATTAGTAAATCAAATCCAGGGAGACTTTTTATCGTTATATATCTTATTGTTATCAGTCTGTGACCTTGATAAACTTCTTGACGACAAATTCTTTTCCGATCGGTACGCGGATAAAATACATTCCCGGAGCATAATCGGACAAATCTAAATCCAGCGTATATTCTCCTTCGGCCAAGGTTGTTTTAATTATATTCGTTCCGTTCATATTAAAAACTTCAATAAATTTATTTGCCTTAGGTAGTTCATTAAAGATAAGCGTTATTTCGTTTATTATCACTGAAGGTGCCAAAGTCAGGGCTGTAGATTTGTCTATTTTATTTTCGACTAGAATCACTTGGGAGTACTCATAAGTATTGTCCAGATTGGTTTGCTTTAAACGGTAATAGTTTTCTCCTCTGAGCGAATTTTCATCCATAAAAAAATAATATTCTGTTGCAGATGAATTTCCATTGCCTTCTACTAGTCCGATCTCCTCAAAGCTTCTTCCATCCGCACTACGTTCCACTAAAAAGTAGGCATTTTGATCTTCTGAAGCAGTCACCCATTCTAGTTTTACCTTATCGAATTTTTGTCCATGGCCAACGAATGAAACCAAGTCAACTGGGAGACTTCCATTAACAGGCATATTAACATTAGTTGCGCAAGGAGCATCATCGCAGGAATCATCCAAATAGGCAGTATAGGATACCGTTATGACTGAATTACAGGGAGCTATTAGTAATTCGTTACTAATACCTGAACTATATGGGCTATTATTCTCGTTTAAATCTCCAATACAGGCAGTAGTATATAAATCCACTCCTCCAGCAATGCCTACTGTAAAGGAAATGCTAGTATTAGTAACAGAACTAGCAGAATAGCTTACTTCAAGTCTAAATCTACATTGACCTCCTCCCATATTCTCTGAATTAACAATCGTAGCGTCAAGCCCAATTGGACATTGGGCAGCCGTATGAAATCCTAAAAAAAGGCAAAAAATGGCGGAGAGTAAAATTTGTTTTTTCATGTTCTTTGATGTTTTAGTATAATCAATAACAGGGTACTTTTAAACCGAAGTTTAAATGAACGGTCAATCTCAACATTGCAGCATTATGTATCTGCATACGTGAGCTAAATCTAATTTTTCGGTATTGGGAAATTATTTAAATGAAGTGACTGGCGTGTATATAATAACTTATTAACATCAAATATACAAAGTATGAACTTAAAAACTGCATTATTTTTATATATTTTCAGTAACACCGTTAGTCGGATAGCATTAATCTAAAGTCTATTGCTCTTACCTTTTTATTAAAGTATGTTAAAAGACAAAACCTACTCCTGTTCCAAGTTCAATTATTTCTATATTCATTTTATGAAAAAGAAAAAACAATCCATCTCCCGGAGAGAAACTATCAAGTATCTCGGGTTGGCAAGTGGCAGCCTGGCACTCCTTCCTTATTCAAAGTCCTTATTTCCTCAAAAAGAAGAGAAGCTTGGCGTCGCACTGGTTGGATTAGGTAATTACGCCACCAGGCAATTGGGCCCAGCCTTGAAGCACACCCAATATTGTGAACTCAAAGGTATTGTGACCGGTACTCCTGAAAAGGAAGGTAAATGGCAGGAAGAGTACGGAATTCTACCTGAGCACACTTATAATTATAAAACATTTGACAAAATAGCGGATGATCCCGCGATTGATATCATATATATCGTATTGCCGAATTTTATGCATGCGGAATATACCCTCCGGGCATTAAAAGCAGGCAAACATGTGATTTGCGAAAAACCGATGGGTATGAATGCCCAGGAATGCAAAGACATGATCGCTGCTGCCAAATCAGCCAATAAAAAACTGCAGATAGGTTACCGTCTTTTTTACGAACCACATCATCTAAAACTGACGGAAGAATCTCAAAAACCTTTTGAAGGCAGAATGAAACTTATCGAAGCAAGTCTGTCTTTTGATATGGCAAGAAAGGGCCTTTGGCGAATAGATAAAAAAATGGGCGGCGGCGGAGCATTAATGGATTTGGGGATATATACGATTCAGGCTTCCCGGAGAGCCGCAGGGCATAATCCGGTTAGTGTTTTTGCACAGGGGTATATTGACGATCCGGAAATGTATAAAGATATCTTTGGCACTTATGTTTTCCAATTACGGTTTAAGGATAATACAGTTTGTAATTCGACCGTTAGTTTTTCCGCATATTCCGATCGTATGCATGTCTCCCGTGGCAATGAATACCTGGAGATTCAACCTGCTTTCGCTGCGAATCGAATCACCGGTTTAATGACCTGGAACGAAACGAAAGAGATACTTGAACATGCTGATTTTCAACAAACTACCCAGATGGATGCTTTTGCCAGAAATATTTTTGACCATACCGCTGTTATTGCCTCCGGTGAAGAAGGGCTGATTGATATGCAGATTATTGATGCAATTAAGGCGTCGATTGAGACGGGAAAATCTGTGGCGGTTGAATATGAGTAAGGAGTCAAAAGGTCAGGAGTCAAGTGGCCAAGGCTCTTGAGTACTTGGCCACCTGAGTACTTGACTACTTCTTAAGAAAGTTCTCTACTGCGACAATCTTCCCGTCCTTGTCTACTATGCGGAAGCTATAATTTCCTTTAGCCAATTTCTTAATCTTTATTTTTCTGGTAGGCCAGGATGCGGAGCTTAATTTTTGTTCCAGCGTATTATACAATTCGATGCTCCCGGTGTGCTCGGAATTTGGTTTTAGTTTTAGTTTACATTTATTGACCTTGTACTGACAGTTGTCCTTTATGATCCAGGATTTTTGAATT
>JBLHJZ010000654.1:0-3211 GCA_047619515.1 Saprospiraceae bacterium
GATTGGTGCATCGCCCAGAAGTATAATTGATTAATGATCAAGCCGGTAAATAAAACACCAAAGGGTAAAATCGCATCCCTCGCTCCCGGGCCAACAGATACTTCATCGCTGATGACATTAAATTTCTCCGGTGCTTTTTCAAAAACCATTCTTAGTCCCTCAAATATATGCCCGTCTCCAATGTCGTATAAGGCAAAAATCGGCACTGCCAATCCGGCAATCAATAAACCAAAACCATTAATCGTATCGGTATAAACCACCATCTTTAGCCCGCCGAATATCGCATATACTGCTCCAATCACCCCGACTACCACCACGGTCAGCCATAGACCCGATCGTTGGCTTATTTCCAGTACTTCGGAAATATTAAAAACACTTTCGATACTAAGTGCTCCGGAGTACAAAACGATCGGCAATAAGGTACTCACAAAGGAAATAATCAATAAAAAAGCAATCAAAGTACGGGTGAGTCCGTCAAAACGTTTTTCCAAAAACTCGGGAACGGTAGTCAGTCCCATTTTCAAATATCTTGGAATAAAATACAAGGCCGCAATGACCAGCGCCAAGGCAGAGGTTACTTCCCAGGCCACGATAATCGCCCCGTGTTTATAGGCATCGCCATTCATACCGACCAGATGTTCTGTTGAAATATTTGTCAATAAAAGAGAACCGGCGATGACAACCCCCGTCAGGCTTCTGCCCCCGAGAAAATACCCATCCTGTGAATTGAGTTTGTCTTTTCGGAGTCTCCAGGTAGAAAAAGCGGCAACAAATGCGGTAAAGGCAAGAAAGGTGATGAATTGGATCATGTTTTATTTTCGTTTTGTATACATCTAATTTGCAGTGAAAGTACTCAAATGCCTGACATTTGTATAGAATAGCAAGATATGAAAAATTTATAATAAGGAATTGAGCTCTTAGAGTTAATAAAGATAAGAGAAATCTGATAATTGGTTTTCACATGGCATAAGCTCACCGATCATTTCGTGCTATAGTTATCGCCATAGAAACTTCGTGCTCAATGATCTAATGCCGAATCATTGGTTTGAGTTATTATTTATAGAAGTTATTATCTTGCATCTAAAAAAATTGATGATCCAATTTCGAATAGCTGAACCTAAAGATACGGAAGCAATCGCCCACCTTCACGCCCTAAACTGGCAAACCCATTACCAGGGAAATTTTAACGCCGAGTACCTCGACGGCCCGGTGTTTGATGATCGCTTAGCCGTTTGGAAAGAGCGGTTTAGCAATCCCGAGCCGGGTCAGTATACCCTACTCGCAGAGACAAAAGATAATCTTTGCGGATTTATGTGTCTCTTTCTGGATCAAGACGCAAAATGGGGCACCTACATTGACAATCTCCATGTATCCGGGAATTTTGAAGGCCAGGGAATTGGAAAAATGCTGATGGCAAAAGCTGGCGATTATATTCGCCAACATTCCAAAATGGATAAGTATTATCTTTGGGTATTGACGGATAATAATAATGCGATCGCTTTTTATAAGCGGGTTGGGGGAGAAATAGCTGGTAGGGAAATAAAGGATGATCCCAGTGGCGGTCGGTCTGAAATTTTTCGGGTTGTGTGGGAGATATGAGTTTTTAAGGATGTATTTCATTTTTCGGGGTAGAGCTTCCAGAACTCAAAGTTCTATTGACTACCCATAGAATAGACTTTATGCCAAAAGTTTTTGTATGTCAGAGCGGCACGAACGCCTAATACCGAAAACTGAATAAAGTCTAATAGATTAGCATAAAAGTGCAGCAATTTAAATGATGATTACATACTTTACGGTCATACTGCGACCTCCCTGAGGTAAGGTGTACAATCTGACGATATAAAGTTGCACCCGTTTTTGAGCGTCAATAAAGATTGATTCTACTCAGCAGTTCTTAACTTAGGTTCTTATCCCGAAGGGGTTTAATGTAAATAGCCACCGATGAAATCGGTGGCTAAAAAATAGGCGGTCGGGAACCCTGAATGGGTTCAATTCTCTTTATATGGATATTCAACTACTTCGTGGTTATTAAAAAAGAGGCTTTCATGCCACCGATTTCATCGGTGGCTATTCGATTTAAATCCCTTCAGGATTATTTCTTATTGTAAAGTAGGGAATACCTGGATTTCCTAATGTCTACCCAAAAAATAACAAAGCCCATTCTATGGGGTTTCGTAAGAACTCAAAGTTCTGGAAGTTCTTGCTCTTGAAAAACGACACAAGAAATACTCCCCTTTTTAAATAATTGCCTCCTCCGCTTCAATCTTTCTCCCTTTCCACAAAATACATCCCAATCTTTCCCCGGTTCTTAATTTCAATTTCTCCCCGGAAGGTGCAATCAAAGTGATCTTTAATTAAGCCAAAGGTATCCTCAGAAATATTGACTTTTCCTACTTCTCCCCCACTTTCCATCCTACTGGCAGTATTCACCGCATCGCCCCAAATATCATAGGCAAACTTCCGGGTACCGACAACACCGGCGATTACCTGTCCGGTATGCAAGCCAAGTCTGGTATCCCAATAGGTAATACCAGCCGCGCGTTTTTCAATTGATCTATTGATCATAAATTCGTTGATCTTCAGCGCTGCTTTGAGCGCATCTACCGGATTGGTGTCATTGGAGATGGGAATACCCCCGGCAGCCATATAACCATCACCCAGCGTCTTTATTTTTTCGAGACCAAACTCATCCACTATTTCATCGAAAGCCCGGAAGCATTCGTTTAGTTCTTTGAGTAAATCTACAGGAGACATGTGACGGGAGATTCTGGTAAAGCCACTAAAATCAGAAAAAAGGATAGTGACTTTTTCATAATGCTTAGGGGTAGCTACACCGGATTCTTTTAATTCTATGGCCGTCTCTTTAGGGAGAATATTCAAGAGCAGGTTCTCCGATTTTTCTCGCTCTTCTTCTATAATATCCCGGCTCTTTGCGATCTCGATATTTTTTAAAGCCAGTTCCCGGTTTTTCTTTTTAGAATACAACAAACTACCCAGGACGATCAAAGAAAGCACTAATAATAGAGCACCGATCCAACGAGCAAAATTCAAACGGTTGCCTTGTTTTTCAATCTCTAATTTATTGATGGCTTCGGTTTGTTCGTAGATTTCTGCATTAGCCACAAGTAGTTCGTTTTCCTTTTCCTTTTGTAAGGTCTCCGCTTCCTGCCGGGCTATCTCCGCTTGCTTTTTTTCCAACTCCGCTTTAGAT
>JBLHJZ010000655.1:0-3200 GCA_047619515.1 Saprospiraceae bacterium
TATCAATTAGTTGCAGTAATATTATACTCGATTTACTTGTTAAAACCTTCAAAATTTGTCCCTGGAAACCGTGTTGACTCATTGTAGATTTGGGCAAGTTGTTGGATGGATTATTAAGCTAGTATGGTTTTTAAACTTGATTCAAATCTTTTAAAAAATCATGGATAAGAAAATGGACTGATTAGGTAACTCGCTGGTAAATGCAAGAGGAAAAGGGAGTTGTGGAAATTGTTATGTTGTACACAATTATGACTGAACTATAAAATTTAAATTATCAAATATTCAAAAGCACAAAATCAAATTTCTAAAAATGAGCGAGACAAAAAACGTTGTCATTAGTCAAGTACTCGATGCACTGGAAGGACGAGTTATTTTCGTGCTGGGTAATCACGATATTACAGCCACGGCAGAAGACTTGCATGAAATAGGGAGTTCGAATCACAAAGTTCAATTCAAGGATAATTTCCATATCAAAGATGGTGTCGTTTATACCCATGGGCACCTGTATACTCTATTCAATGCTCCTGATATCAGTACCAATCCATCACAACCTCTTCCCGTTGGTCATTTCGTCACTCGGGCAGTCTCTTATTTGTTGAAGGTGAGTGGGGAATAAGCCTCTCACGAATTGGATTTTGGAGCTGGAAATATTGAGAACAAGGGGCTTGAGGAAGCTATTTCACTGATAGAAAAAGATATTATTGCTGGGAGAATTAGCGATATATCTGCGGTGAATGAGTTGTTAGTAGATGTTCAAGACGGTACCGGCATTCCGAACAATTGTGAAATCCAACTTGGGGGTGACCTAGATCCTATCCCATTTGGACGGGTAAGTCAAGTTTACAAAAACTTATTTTTTAGTAGGATCCTAAAGTACAATGACGGACAGGACAGAATGCTGCGTGGGTTGTTGTTTGCCTATAAGGCAATCATAGCAGATCAGAACGTGAATATTTAGGCTGGTACGCTCAAAAACTTGCCATGGAAACCAATTCAGATTTAGAGGTGATGGGGCATACTCATTTTCTAAGAAAAGGGCTAAAAGGTGGGGTTGTGGACTATATTAATACTGGTTTTGAATGCGTACCAATCCCTGGCATGGAAGAAAAGCACAAAAAGATGACCTTTGGTGTGGTTAACGTAGAAAACAGTAAATATGTGAATGCGGAAGTGATGGCTGTAATAAGGACTGGCAATACCTTTGAGATAAAAAATGACAATCCGCCGGCAGCAGAGATCTTTGTAGAACTTGCTGGTGATTTTTCTTGTCATATAACGGTTGTAAATGAAAGTGATGAAGACTATGTATTAGATTCTAAAGATAATTAGTCCGGAGAAAGCTGAACTGGAAAAATGGTTTAACCGGTTAAAAAAATGGGTAGAGAACCATATATGAAATTTGTAAAAACCGTAACAAAAGTCAAAGGCCCGATCACTTGAGTGGTAGTGATCGGGTTCTTATATTATGTGGCAGCTTTTCTCTTCATAAGCCCAATGTATTCTGTGATATCAATTAACTGATTGTATGTTAGGATGTTACGCAAGCAGAAGTTAAGATCAAGCATTCTCCTCCCTCAAAATACCTTCAAAAAAAACAAAAAAGGGAGGCCGACGAAAAGCCCAAGCAGAGTAGGCATCATAATGAAATCGTTAAAACACTAAACATGAAAAAATTACAAGTATTGACCTTATTCAAACGAATTATTTGCGGAAGAAGTAAATAAGAAAAGACACGGATTTTTGCTAATTACGCCAATTACTTTCGTTGTAAATTCGTGTCAGTCTAATATTTTATTTAGCGTTGCAAATTGGAAACTTGCTTTTATATACCGACGCAAGTTACCCCTTCGACAGGCTCCCGCTAAACATGCTTAAGTGGGCTGTATGAGATCCCAAAGGTTCCCATAAAGGTCAGCAAAAACGAGAACTTTCCCATATTTTTCGATGACAGGATTCCGGACAATTTTTATTTGCTGATCTAAAAGATTTTGGTGATCCCGGTCGAAGTTGTCCGTATGTAGAAATAAAAATACACGACCTCCGCTTTGATTGCCAATACTCGCTACTTGTTGTTCATTTGCTGCCTGGGCGAGGAGAATCGCACACTCTGAAGTGCCGGGAGGTGCGATCCTGACCCAGCGTTTTGTTTCACTCAATGGCGTGTCTTCCAGTAATTGGAATTTTAATTTTTGCGTATAAAATTCAATGGCTTCATCATAGTCCTTAACGACTAATGCGAAATGAGCTATTCGTTGTTTCATTTGTTTGGGTTTTATGCTTGTTTGATTTTAGTAGTCTGAGGTTTACTAAATTTGAGTTTGAAAGAGCAGATGTAAATATATTTATTTCGAAAGTTAATGGAAAAAGTTTAGCAAACCTGTTCTCCAGGTGATACATCTTTGTTACGTTTTTTTCAAAAGCAAAGCCAGAATCCTGGGCATACCAGTCCGGTCATTATCATCAAATGATTCGTGAATTGCTGCAATTTCAAAATTGTATTTTTTTGCACAATCAAAAAATGCTGAAATATGGTGAGTGTAACATTCAACCTCTTGGATGCCATTTTCTGTTTCATACCTTGCTTTGGTGCCTGCGTATTGTTTGAACGGATGGAGTTCGCCAATGTACACATATCCTCCAGGTTTTAGTGATTTTGAAACTTCCTGGAAAATAGGATCAAGATGCTGAATGTGCTCTAATACCAGGCTAAATGTTACCAGGTCATAATAGTTTTCTCCAAAGGTCCAGCTATTTTTTATATCCGCCTGAATGAATTGAACAGAACCAGAAGTAATTTTTTCTTTGGCTTTGGCGAGCATTTCAGGGGAAAGATCAACAGCAGTAATTTGGCTGGCTTTAGTCATTAGCCAGGCGGTATTCTTTCCCGTCCCGCAACCGATTTCCAGACCAATATCAAAAGGGATGCTGTCCAGCATTTTTCGTAAAGTTAAGGCTTCAAGATCCCGGGTTTTATTATTATTAGTGTCATATTGTACTGACCAAACAGCATAGGCTTTTTTAATGTCCATCTTTAATTATTTTCTGATCGCATAAACTAACTCGTCCAAATATACCTCATTTTTGAATATTGCCTTTTCAAATTTTCCTTCTAATACAAAGCCAGCTTTTTCGAGGACTTTTTGCGAACCGATATTATTGCCGAAAGGCCGGGCAAAAATTCTGTTAATATCAAAGGTATT
>JBLHJZ010000656.1:0-3198 GCA_047619515.1 Saprospiraceae bacterium
ACTGATATAGCAGAACAGATTATGCAAGGTGCTGCTTATTTGTACCGGATTCAGTCTTTGAAAATGCAGGGAGTGGAATTTCCATTGAGTATGGAGTCTTATGTGCCGGAAGCCAGGAATTTGGTTGCCGTGTAAGTACCGCAGGCTTCGCATTTAGTCGTGCCACCAATCTCGTTAACAACACCTTGTATATTAAGAAATTACGGAAACGGTTTAAATAAATTGGTGGCACGACTATTAAGCTGGACTTTAGCATTTCACTTCTGACACTTTTTTCATCGAAAAAAAAGTGCCCAAAAATTCTAGTCCAAAAAAAGGCTATTCACGCAGACAGTCACCCGCGCCCTCCTTTTTTGACATTCCCAACCCGCAGAGTCTGCTAAATTTTAGCATTATTGCTTTTTTCTTTAGCAAGATCCTAATTGGATTTATGAACATTGTATTAAAATAATGATGCTTATAAATTATTTTAAATATTTAAACCTAAGACAAAGAACGAAAAACATAACTCCAATCAACGGATTATTAGTTATTTATAATGACCATTGCCTAGGACAGGTTCTAAGCCAAAAGAAAAACTAATCTAATTGGATACCCATCAATAATCCTATTCTAAAAGCATTAATTTCTCTATCCTGATTTGAGTCATTATTTCTGCTTTTTATCATCCTGGGAAGCCTCTTCCGTTTTAGAAGAAGCTGCAATCAGTTTATTAATTTTGTCAATTTCTCTATTGCTTAATGGTCGCCACTGTCCGGTTTTCAATAGGCCTAATTCCACATTCATTATGCGGATACGCTTAAGTTTAGTGACCTCAAAACCAAGAAACTCACACATTCTGCGTATTTGCCTGTTTAGGCCCTGCGTCAAAATGATCTGAAAGCTAAATTTATCAATCTGGGTAACCGTACACTTTTTAGTAACGGTTTCAAGAATAGGAACACCGTTACCCATTTTTCGTAAAAACTTGTTGGTGATCGGCTGATCAACAGTGACGATATATTCTTTCTCATGATTATTGCCGGCGCGTAAAATTTTATTGACAATATCACCGTCATTGGTCAAAAATATTAGTCCTTGAGAAGGCTTATCCAGCCGACCGATAGGGAAGAGGCGTTCAGGATGATTGATATAGCTGATGATGTTTTTTCGTTCAGCAGGATCTGTCGTACATACGATCCCTGCGGGTTTGTGGAAGGCAATATAAATTGTTTTAGGCTTCCTTCCTAAAGGTTTGCCATCAATCGCAACAACATCTCCTTTAGCTACCCGGTTACCCGATTGACTTGCCTCGCCATTGATAGTGACCCTACCTCCTTTGATCCATTCATCCGCTTCTCTTCGGGAACAGATTCCGGTAGCACTAATATATTTGTTTAAACTTGTAGAATTTTTGTTTGATTTCTCCATCTGTATTGTGTTCAGCATGCAAGGTACGGTGATCCTTTTTAAAGTTTAGCTAAATGTAGGAGGCTTTATTAATTATTTTTTTGCAATAAAAAATGAATAAGGTTTTATAGAAAATCTGTAAACTTGTTTTATTTTAAAAGAAATTCAATAAAAGCCCCCTTAAAAATGGCAAAAGAGAAAGTACTTTTCAATCACGATGCTGCTATCGACGAATTCATGGCTGCTGTTCTACTCACTACTATGAAAGAGGTCGATTATCTTGGCTCCGTTATCATGAACGCAGATTGCATTTATAATTACGCGATGCAGGCTCAATGGAAAATTCAGAAGTTCCTGGGTATTAGCCAAAAGAAAAATCCAATAAGCCTTAGCCGGGCTCGCCAATGGAATCCCTTTCCCTGGGTGTATAGAGGTGATTGTATTAAAGAAAATAATATTGATTGTTTAAAACCAATTGCTAATAATCCCGCCTGGCCATCTTATCCTGATGGTGATGCTTTTATGGTTGATCAACTTCGGAAAGCCTTGAAAAAAGGAGAGAAAATAACAATGTTAGTCAATTGTCCGATGACTACGCTTCGTAATATTTTGGAGCAGCAGCCAGCACTTGCTGGGGCTATTGACCGACTAATCTGGATGGGTGGTGCCATCAATGTAAACGGAAATCTTGATCCTGCTACAATACCTGTTGAAATAGCTAATCCAAAAGCTGAATGGAATGCCTTTTGCGATCCGGAGGCTATTCAATGGGTATTCGAAAACACCAAATTTCCAATTACCCTCTTTCCTTTGGATGTTACCAATTCGGCAGTGATTACTCCTGGATTTATGGCTAATTTGGCTTTCCAGGCACAGCAGTTTAAATACTCTGAACTAGCCTGGCAAAGTTATGAGATTGTGGCCCAGGAATCTTTTTATGATATGTGGGATGTACTTACCACCTGTTATATTCCTCATCCTGAGTTCTTTGCAACTCCATCAAAAATGAAATTATCAATCGTGACTGAAGATTATTGGCAAGGAACACTTTTCCAGGATTCAAAAAATGGTAGGACGGTAGATGTAGTTTTAGATCTAATAGATAGTAATGGTTTCTACCAATATGTGTTGGAGCAGTTCCGGCGTTGAAAATGTTGATCTTAAAACATTGAGTTTTAAGATATTTAGGATTTATTGTAGTAGGCAATTTATACGACCTGTAGAGATGTGATGTATTTATAATATGACTTCAAAGAAGTCGCATTATTAAACATATAAATGGTTCTAATTTAATTAACTACGCAGATTCAAATTTTTTAAAATATTAAATATGAAAGAAGACAAATCCATGATTCCCAATAATGCCCATAAGGATATTCCAGGAAATCCATCAACTGCGACCAGTAGCAAAATAAATTTAAGCGACCGATCTAATGGAGCGTCGTTAAGAGTGCTAAGTGAAGAAGACTGGGCTTTTTGGAAGCATAATGGATATATCGTGATCAAGCAAGCCGTATCTCGGGAACAAGCAAAGGCGACCGCAGATTTCCTTTGGGAGTTTGAAGATAAAAATGCGGAAAATAGACAAACCTGGTATACTGCGCCTCGTGCCGAAATGAAAATGAAAGAGCTGGCAGGTACAGGCATGGTAGAAGTATATAATAATCAACGCCTTTGGAATAATCGCGAAAGCCAGCGAGTCTATGATGCCTTCGTTGATATCTGGGGGACAGAGAAGCTTTGGGTGACTATCGACCGTGCTAATCTAAATTTTCCGATTCGTCCGGGTTTCGAATACAAAGGGTTTAT
>JBLHJZ010000657.1:0-3192 GCA_047619515.1 Saprospiraceae bacterium
AAGTAAGAATCCAGATTATAGATCAATTGGAGGACATCGAAGATCAGATCATCATCGGGATGAATAAGAATAATCCGCAGTTGTTCGAACCGTATCGATTAAACATTGAATCCGGGGATCTAAAGCAGATTGCAGAAAATACCAATCCGGCGGAACCCATTGATAGTTGGATGACGGATCACGAGGGCAAGGTGAGAATTGCCAGTAAAGTAGTTGGCGGAACGAATACCACCATCATGTACCGGGAAAGCGAAGACCAGCCTTTCAAGGATGTGCTGACCACTGATTTTAGAGAAGGCGTACAACCCTTGTTTTTTGATTTCGATAATGGAAATATCGTCTTCGCTACTTCTAATTTAGGGAGAGATAAAAACGTTATTATCAAATTTGATATGGCAACCGGTAAAGAAGTCGGTACTCCGATTTTTGAGCATCCGGATGTCGATGTCAGCAATCTCACCTATTCTAAAAAGCGAAAAGTACTAACTACTATTTCTTATAATACAGCAAAAAATAATTTTCATTTCCTCGATAAAGAAAGAGAGTCTATTCAGAATCGACTGGAAAAAGAACTCGCTGGCTATGAGGTATTTGTCACCAATATGAACAAAGCGGAGGACAAATTTATGGTTCGTACCTATAGTGACCGATCTCTTGGGGCGTATTATTTTTATGATAAAAACACGGACAAACTAGAAAAAATTGTAGACGTCAGCCCCTGGATCAACGAAGAGGATATGGCCGATATGAAGCCGGTCCAGTATAAAAGCCGTGACGGGAAAACGATCAATGGTTACCTGACTTTACCTAAAGTAGCCCCCCTTAAAAACCTGCCAGTCATAGTCAATCCACACGGAGGACCATGGCATAGGGATACCTGGGGTTTTAATCCTGAAGTTCAATTATTTGCAAGCCGTGGATATGCAGTGCTGCAAATGAACTTTCGGGGCAGTACAGGATACGGCCGGGATTTTTGGGAAAGCAGTTTCAAAGAATGGGGGAAATCCATGCAGGATGATATCACAGATGGCGTACAGTGGCTCATTGATCAGGAAATTGCAGACGCTGATCGGGTAGCTATTTATGGCGGAAGTTATGGCGGCTACGCTACCCTGGCCGGAGTGGCTTTTACCCCTGACCTTTACAAATGTGCCGTGGATTATGTCGGGGTTTCCAACTTGTTTACTTTTATGAAAACGATTCCTCCTTACTGGAAGCCATATCTGGATATGATGTATACCATGGTTGGGAATCCGGAAAGCGATAGCACGCTTATGGCAGCAGCTTCTCCTGCGCTACATACCGATAAGATCAAAACGCCCCTGTTTGTGATACAAGGAGCTAATGATCCGAGGGTCAATATTGATGAAGCCGATCAGATCGTCCGGTCACTACGAAGTAGAGGTGTAGAAGTACCTTATCTGGTAAAGTATGACGAAGGACATGGTTTTCATAATGAAGAGAATCGCTTTGAATCCTATAAAGCAATGGTTGGCTTTTTTGCCAAACATTTGAGACCGGATTTGAAGGGCTAATATCAGCTATTAGAGGGCAGTAGTTAGGGGGTAGTTGTCGGATAGATCGGCACTAACCCCTAACTATTTTTTTACGTCTTGCGTCTTTTTTAGAAATACCTACTGCACAACAACCTTCTCTATTACAGATGTCTCCTCATAGAATCCATGAAACCATCGGAGTATAAATCGGGCAGTTATTGATGCTCTGTCCCTAAAATCTAGTTAATCATCTAAAATGGTAGGGTTTTTATACTATAAAGCATTAATTTGCCCTCGATATGGTTATAGACATTATTTTTGTTATCACACTGCTGTACGGTTTTTATCTTGGTTTTTCCAAAGGTATCATCAGTGCTGTATTCAGCATACTGTCCCTCGTTTTTGGATTGATGGCTGCATTCAAATTTGCTCCAGCCACCACCGATTTTCTTGAAAAAGCTTTTAATAATCAAAATCCGCTCATGTTTCTTGCAGGATTCTTATTATCCTTTGTGATCGTTATGGTCGTTATCAGGATGATTGCCCGAGCCTTGGAAGGACTATTAAAGACGGCAAATATTAATATAATTAACCAATTAGCTGGTGGTGTTTTGCTCGGAGGTGTATTTGTGCTTTTGTTAAGTGTGTTGTTATGGTTTGGTGATAAGGCTCATCTGGTCGATGATACCACAAAGGATACTTCTCTAACTTATAAATATTTAGAAACCTTTCCCAGTGAAGCGAAAGGGATTGCTTACCGTTTTAAACCCATGTTTGAAGAGTTTTGGAATTCCTCTCTTGATATGATGGACAAGCTGGAAGGTATGAGTGTCGAAAAAACAGAAACTCAGCCTACGATAACCAACCTTCCTGATGATGCGGAAAATTAGCATCCTTCTTATTGACAATTACGATTCTTTTACCTACAATTTGTATGACTATTTTTTGCAAATAGGTACTGATTGCCGGGTTATACGCAATGATGAGCTTTCTCTTACTGATTTTCAACAACTCAGTTTTGATGCATTAGTCCTGTCTCCCGGGCCTCAGAAGCCGAAGGACGCAGGCTTGATGATGTCGCTCATTGCGTATTTTTATGATAAAAAACCAATATTTGGTATTTGCCTCGGACATCAGGGATTAGGTGAATTTTTTGGCGCTACTTTGCGGAAAGCAAAGCTACCGGTGCATGGAAAAACTTCTACTTTAAAGCATAATGGACATTTTCTGTTTAGCGGCTTGCCAGAAACTTTTAAGGTCATGCGCTATCATTCCCTGATTATTGATGATTTTGATAATACCCCATTGGATATCATTGCCCGGACAGATAATGGAGAGGTAATGGCTATTGCTCATCAGAAACTCCCTATTTTGGGCGTTCAGTTTCATCCGGAGTCTATCCTTACGGAGCATGGTCTAAAAATCCTTGAAAACTGGCTAAGTACTTTTGTGATAAAGGCTTAGCTTTAGCCAGACTACGTCACCTGGTAACTTCAAGTTACCTGGGGACTTAAAGAGGTGACTTATCAAAAAAAAATCAATGCTAAAAAAAACCAACCTCCTTCTTCTTTTTTTCTTCCTGCTTTGCTTGATTAACATCTGGGCAGAATACAATTTTGATAAAACCTTTATCTATTGTACCAAACCCTTATTGATGACAACGCTGGCTATTTGGTTTTGGACGAAAACTGGGTTG
>JBLHJZ010000658.1:0-3178 GCA_047619515.1 Saprospiraceae bacterium
GTTACAAATCAATCTAAGTTTGTCAGCCAGTGCATCATCGTTGGTAAAAATAGCGCCGGCATCTCCAAAGGCTCCCAGGTTTTTTGCTGGAAAAAAGGAGGTAGTACCAATATGCCCAATTGTTCCTGCTTTTTGACTCCTCCCGTCACTAAAATAAAAATCAGCGCCTATCGCCTGAGCATTATCCTCCACTACATATATATTATGCTTTTTGGCAATATTCATAATGCTTTCCATATCACAGGATTGACCAAACAGATGAACAGGAAGGATACATTTAGTCTTTTCGGTGATTGCCTTTTCAATAAGGCGTTCATCTATATTAAAAGTATCGGGATGGACATCTACAAAAACCGGTTTTAATTGTAGCAATGCAATTACTTCTGCTGTGGCCACAAAGGTAAATGGCGTCGTGATTACTTCATCTCCTGGTTGGAGGTCTAATGCCATTAGTGCTATTTGCAGGGCATCAGTTCCATTCCCGCAAGGGATTACGTGTTTTGCCGCTAAGAAATCAGCAAGATTCTCTGAAAAGGTTTTGACGATCCCCGCTCCAATAAAATAGGCGGAATCCAGGATTTCCTGAATGGCAGCATCAATCTCGGGCTTAATCTGTTGATATTGCCCTTGCAAATCAACCATTGGGATATTTCGCATATATTCTGTTTTATGGCTGTAAAGATAAATATTAAAAACTAAAGGTCAAAGGCTAGTATATAAGGAAGTCGGAAGTCGGAAGTCAGGGACCTTGATCTATAACCCCTGTATTTAAAACCTGATTTTTCCATCCCATAAGATTTGTCAAAGTGGCCGAATATCTCTTACTTAGCGTTAGAAATAAAAATACTTTTATGAAAAATGTTTTGTGCGGCTTGTTTTTGATGATCCCTTTATTGGTATTTGCTCAATTAGAACGAAATAATGAATCCAGTGTCCTCAATTTTGGATTCGAATATGGGTTCCAGGCTCCGGGAGGAGACCTTCAAGATCGCTTTGGTAGAAGTTCAGGGCTAGGCTTAAAAGCTGAATATCTTTTAAAAGCCAATTGGTCATTTAGTATGGAAGGCTTCTTTCTTTTTGGAAGGACGGTCAAAGAGGATCCCCTCGATGCACTCCGGGATCAGGATGGTCTTTTGATAGGCAATAATGGTTCACAGGCAAGGCTGTTTTTAAGAGAGAGAGGGTTTTATTTTGGAGCATCCATAGGAAAGCTCGTTCCTGTTTTGAAAAACAATAAACGATCAGGCGTCAAAATCGAGCTCGGTGTCGGGCTTTTGCAACATAAAATCAGGATACAGGATGATCCCGATTCTTTTGTCCCGATCGTCGCGGGGGATTATAAAAAAGGGTTTGACAAGCTTAGCAACGGGCTGGCACTCCGCCAGTTTATTGGCTATCAGCATATGTCTAAAAACCGTCTGATCAATTGCTATGCAGGTTTTGAATTCACGGAAGGCTTTACTCAAAATCGAAGAAGTTATAATTACGATACCATGACCGCTGATGATACGAAGCGTTTTGATATGCTCACCGGGTTTAAAGTGGGCTGGATATTACCGTTTTTTATTGGAGAGGCCGGAGAAGAAGTCTTTTATTAATACTTCCGGCGGGTAGTTATGTACTGCCAGTTTTCGGCTCGAAGCCCAAACTCCAAACATACTCTTAGTCGAAGAACTTTTCCCTACATTTGCAAAATGCAGTGGCTATACAATATCGCAATACAATGCTATGTCCTTGGCGTTCGTCTGGCATCACTTTTCAATCCTAAAGCAAAGCAATGGCTGGATGGTAGAAAAGAGGTGTTTAAAAACCTCGAAACTGCCGGTTTCAAAGCCTCCGATGCTGTAGTATGGATTCATGCTGCCTCACTCGGAGAGTTTGAGCAGGGTAGGCCGATCATTGAACAACTCAAAAAAGAATATCCACATTGTAAAATCCTGCTTACCTTTTTCTCTCCCTCCGGTTATGAAATCCGAAAAGACTATAAACTGGCAGATTATGTTAGCTACCTGCCGATGGATTCAAAAAGCAATGCACAGCGATTTATAGAAATAGTACAACCGAAATTGGCCATTTTTATAAAATATGAACTCTGGTACCATTTTCTCCAGCAGCTTCAAAAAGCAAAAATTCCTACCTTGTTGGTTTCCGCATTATTCCGAAAGGAGCAGTTTTACTTTAAAAATTATGGCAGCTGGTTTAAGCCTGTTCTGGCTGGGCTTTATCATATTTTTGTACAAAACAAAAACTCCGAACAAGTATTGCTACAACAGGGTATTTCAAAGGTTTCGCTCATCGGAGATACAAGGATTGATCGGGTGATAAAAATCCGGGAAGAGAAAAAATCCTTTCCCATAGTGGAAGCATTTGTAAAAAACAAACCGGTACTTATTTGTGGTAGTACCTGGCCACCTGATGAAGGAATTATTCAAGACTATATTAATAATAATCCTAAAAAATGGCGCTACATTATTGCGCCACATGTTATCAGCCCTTCCCGGATCGCCTATATCGAAAATATTTTTCAAATTCCACATATCCGCTATTCGGAATCGGAGGGAGCAAGGCTCGACGATTATGATTTGTTGATTATTGATAATATCGGTATGTTGTCCTCACTTTATCAGTATGGAAAAGTCGCCTATATCGGTGGCGCTTTTGGGAAAGGTTTGCATAATACATTAGAGCCTATTACATTTGGCTTACCGGTAATCTTTGGGTCGAATTATCAGAAGTTTGAGGAAGCGACATACTTAGTTGAAAATGGTGGTGGGTTTTCGGTAGATTCCAGCAATGCTTTTGAAACCACTCTAAACCAGCTCGAAGAGGAGTCTACTTATTGTACAAGCTCAAAAACAGCGGCATTTTATATTTCAAACAACAAGGGGGCTACCCAAGAGATAATTAATTTTATCGCTGCCAATAAACTACTCTTGTCAGCGGGCAAATAGATTTATAACCGAACACTTTTTATGAAAAAACTAAGAAGGACATTTAAAGCCATTATAGAAATCCTCAAAAATCCCTGGTTGCTCAATCGTATATTGGAAGATGACGGGATTTGGGCAAAGGATATAAAAAAGAAGTATGATAGAAACGCCGCGTTTCCCATAGTTGATCTTGCTAATTTTTTACCTGATTCAAGGGAATCACTCGAGACTTTTGCTTTTCAGGGAGG
>JBLHJZ010000659.1:0-3177 GCA_047619515.1 Saprospiraceae bacterium
TCGGGATGTGTACTTTGGAATTCAGTAAGACGACTTGGACCCGCGGCATCTTTCAGTATTTTCATTACCCCCATCATTTTTCGGGTCTCGTAACCTGCCTTGATCATAAACCGAAAACCAAGATCATCACTTTCTAACTCGTCTCCGCGCCCGTTTCCTAATAATATATTTTGTCCTATTCCTGCCACCAAACCACCTGCATTGGCCCCTACTGATGCGCCTTGACTAAGTGTTTGCCAAAACTCACTATTTGTAATTCGTTCTGTGGAATGTCGACCCAATACGTGTCCAACGTCGTGACCTAGCACACCCGCTAGCTGATCTTCATTTTCCAACCTTGAAAACAGGGAGTAGGTAATAAATATTCGTCCGCCAGGAAGCGCAAAGGCGTTTATTGAATTTGGATCTGCCAATAGATGAAAATCGTATTGATAGGGCGTGTTCCTTGCTACACTATTATCGACCAACTTTTTACCCACTATATCCACATAAGACTGCATCCATTCATCCTGATATAGGTCGCCATATTCTTGTGCCATTTGAGGCGCACGTTGAAGGCCAATAGCAATTTCTTCCTCCGTACTTAAAGAGATGACTTGCTGCTTCCCAGTGTATAGATTTTCTTTGGTGTTTGCACATTTTTTGAAAAAGGCGAATACTACGATTGCTAGTCCAATAAGGATTCTAATTTTCCAACTACCTCTCATTCATGATGTGCTAAATGAAATCTAAATTTACTAAAGTAATTCAGTATTGATATCTAAAATATTCTGTTTTCGATATTGCGCTATGAAAGCATCGGTAAAATCCTCACTTCCCAGGATTTTTTCTTGTTGAAGAATTTTCTTAACATCCAACTTCTTATATTCGATTAGCATAGGTTTAGAAATTGGAGCGTAGCTAAAATGCCAGGGCTCATACTTGAAGCCTTTTCGATTGGCGTCATTTGTATAAACTTCATAGAAACCGAATGAGTTTGCATTTTCCGTGAGCCAATCTTTTATTTTACAAAATGGTCCTTCTCCATGAAACAGTTCCGGTTGTAAGACGCTTTTTGGTCTTGGTTTGGCATTACCATCAATGATGTCAATGTCGGTTCCCCAATGATGGCGAGAGGTTCCTGGAATAGTCGAGTATTCAATAATCTTGTTAATTGTATCAATGGGAGTAAGGCCTTGAGAAGTATATTTTTTATATTTCGCTTCAAAAATCTCCTTCTGTCTTTGGAAACTTCTATAGGCTGAAACTAGTTCAATGTCAATATTTACTTTTGCAGCTTCCAGCTTCATTTTTTTAAAAGCAATCGCTGTTTCTCGCTGCATCTTTGTAGTATATGAGGTGCCTACAATGTCGGATTCATCCTTCCCGATTAATTGATCCTGGGTAAACTGGTTTTGCAAAGTTGTATATGATAAATGCGGAAGGACACTTAAACCCGCTAATGTGAGTCCTGTAACTTTGATAAATTTATTTCGATTCATTTAATTTTATTAAAAAAATTATGCAAATAAGGTACTATAATTTGATGAAATGAATCAATGATTTAGTATCCGTTTTTATTTTAAATTTGAACTAAAGAAAAATCCATAAAAAATGAATATTGACTTTCGTATAATACCCTCGAATGATATTTTAATAATTCTACCATTGTTGAGGAAACTTGGGAGCGAAAATGTTAGTGACGCTCTTTTAAGAGAAAGAGTGCTTGAAATGGCAGAGCAGAATTATGAATGCATTGGTTTATACGATGAAGAGAAACTAATGGGTATTTGCGGAATGTGGTTTCAAACGAGACATTATGCCGGAAAAAGTATGGAAATCGATCACGTTATAATTGATGAGGCATATCGAAATAATGGAGTTGGCGGATTGCTTATGGAGTTTGTCTATGATTACGCGAAAAAAAAATCCTGTAAATGGGTTGAGCTAAATACCTACGTTCATAATTTCCCGTCCCATAAATTTTATTATAATCAGGGGTTTGTGGCAAAAGGCTATCATTTTGTAAAAGAGCTTTAGGAATAACCAGTGGAAAGTGGAAAGTGAAAAGCGAAAAATTCAAAAGGTGAAGTTCAAATGATTAATAGGAAATAAAGAATAAGAAATAAACAATAAATAATCACCCAGGATCAGGAAAATCCTTAGCTCTGATATCCCGATGGCTCTGCCGATAGGTAGTTTATTAAGACATTTGAATGTTAAATATCCAAAAGGCTGGATGCCTCTACTTCGTATGCTTTTTTATTTTGCTCAAAAACTCGAGCGCTATGAGGTCCTTTTAATACTATGGAATCTCCATGTACCTCTAGCCAACTCCCTTCTCTTAATCCGATGACAGGTACGGTATTTTGGGTGTGATATTCTCGTATACGAGTCTCGCGAGTTTCTCCCATATGTGTGCTATCTGGGACTGGATCTAAATAGTGTGGATTTATGTTGAAAGGGACTACCCCCAGTGTTTTAAAGGAAGGTGGGTATACAATAGGCATGTCATTGGTGGTTTGCATGCTCACGCCACAAATATTACTACCAGCACTAGTGCCTAAATAGGGGAGGCCATTGAAAATCGCTTCTCGAAGAGGCTGCATTAGCGATTTCTGGTAAAGCTGAGAAACTAGCACAAAGGTATTTCCTCCTCCGGTAAAAACACCTTTTGCACTTTTTAATGCCTCAATCGGGTTTTCGAATGTATGAATGCCAATAACTTTTTTGCCTATTTTTTTAAATGCTTCAGAAGCATTTAGCGTATACGCATCGTGTGAAATTCCACCTGGTCTAGCGTAAGGTATAAAGATGATTTCATTGGCTTCGGAATAAAAATCAACAAGAGTAGCTTCTAAAAGATAGTCTAAATAGTTTCCATTAAAAATGGTTGATGTGCTGGCAACGATAAGGTTTTTCATTTAGATTTATTGAGAGGTATAAATTTAACAATACTAAAACAATACTTTAAGATATTAATAAGAAAACAAAGTGTAAATTTATATAATGAGAAGACACCGACTCTTAACCATCATTCTGCTACTCCCTTTATGCCTTTTATCTCAGGATATAGTAAGAGTTATTATTTCAGGAAAAGTTACTGCGCCAATCGGTTTAGATGTCGAAGGAGTCACCATATACAATATCTCGTCTCAAAAAGGAACTGTTACATCTTCCGAAGGACTTTTTGATTTA
>JBLHJZ010000660.1:0-3164 GCA_047619515.1 Saprospiraceae bacterium
AGGCTACCTTTTTTAGCGCCGCTGAAAAATATATTCTATGGGCTGGATATTTTATTAAATTTACCTGTTCAGGCGAGATTGTCTTTCTGGAAACAGCATAAAAAACTACCTCCTGATGTCCGGATTAATCCAATCGAAAAAATAGATAAAACGACAGCGCAATTTATTCAAAAGCTAAGCGCCAATGATTTGATACAAAGAAATGCCGCTACTTTCAACTGGATCATTCAATATCCCTGGCTCAATACGAGTAAAGCGTTTACAGGGCGATATTATTTTTCCGCTTATGCCAAGCAATTTCAAAATAGCCTTCTCCAGGTTTTTCGAAATGACCAACTCGTGGCTTTTCTTTGGTTAACGTATCGCGACGGTACGGCTAAGTTGCCTTATTGCTATGTGCTACCGGGCAATGAAGAAATTGCAGTAAGGGTTTTATGCCGTCAGTTAATTCGGTTACGTGCGGATACTTTTATTTGTTTTCAAAAAAATATCTTCGAAGCACTTCGGAAAAGCCCGCCTCCCTTCTTATTCCAAAAAACAAAAACGAAAGTCTTTGGCTGGAGCAAAACCCTGGAGCGCTATTTTGAACACCAGCCATATATTCAGGATGGAGATGGAGATGGAATGTTTACTTAATGAAGTTCCGGATTTATCCAACAAAATCGAAACAAAATATTACCTTGGGAAGAATAAATATTAAGCGATATTTCGTATTATAGCTTTTATTATATTAAACTCAGAAAACAAAATTGTTTAAACGAAAATGAAAACAATAAAAATATTTTTAGCTTCTTCTGAAGAACTGGTAGCCGATCGCCGGGACTTTGAAATTTTTCTTAACCGAAGAAACAAAAGCTTAATTAAAGAAGGAACATTTCTGGAGTTAGTCATCTGGGAGGACTTTTTAGATGCAATGTCTAAAACACGATTGCAGGACGAATACAACAAGGCTATAAAAGATGCTGATGTTTTCATTTTGCTTTTTTATACAAAAATCGGTAAATATTCCGAAGAGGAATTTAATACTGCTTATCGTGAATTTCAAACGAATGGAAAGCCACTTATTTTTACCTATTTCAAAGATGACCTCGGGAATGTTACCCTAGAGGAAAGCCTGGTACAATTTAAAAGTCGACTAAGTGAAATGGAGCATTTTACGATTGTATACAAAAATATAGAAAGCTTGCAATTGCATTTTTTTGGACAGTTAGAGATGCTGAAAAGTACCGGCTTTATGAGTGACAGCAGCAATAATAAAAAGCCAAGTGGAACCCCCGGCGTATCTATTTTAGATACGATCAAAAAGAAAATAGCAAGTGGCGATTCGATCGCTAAGATTTTAGATAAACACCGGAATGACATCTTAGCCCTGTCGGAGGATAGAGATATGGAATTGACCATGCTCCAAAGCAGAAGTAGCAAGCTGGAAAAAGATGTTCGGATAGGGATTATTAGCTCGGGTGACGCAGGTATAGAGCGAGCCAGAATCATGAATTCTTTTCTTTATTTGCTGGATGATATTAAAAGTGAAATGGAGTGAATGAAAACCTACGACTTCCTAATCATCGGCGCCGGAATTTTTGGCGTTTGCACAGCGATAGAACTGCGCAAGAAAAACTACTCCGTTGCTATACTAAACCCCGATAGCATCCCTCACCCTTTAGCTGCCTCCACAGACATCAGCAAGATTATCCGAATGGAATATGGCTCTGATGTTGAATATATGGACATGGCCATCGAAAGCCTCGACATCTGGCGCACATGGAATGAACTACTCGGTGAAAAAATCTTCCATGAAACCGGATTTTTACTGACGACTTCAACTCCCCTGGAGGAGAACCGGAAAAGCTTCGATAGCGCGAGTTATTTTAATTTATTACAAAAAGGATTTACACCGGAGCGGTTAAATAATGAAACACCTGGAAAACGCTATTCCGCTTTTCGAAATGCAAATTATACCGATGGATTCTTTCATGCCAAAGGAGGTTATGCCGAATCAGGAAGAGCAGTAGAACTGTTGGCGAATTATGCCCGAAGCCTTGGCGTGGAAATCCATGAAGGACAAACGGCAGAAACGCTTTGTCCCAGGAATGGAAAAATAGAAAGGGTAACGACAAAAGAAGGCGCTAATTTTTCAGTAGGACAGGTCATCGTCTGCGCAGGAAATTTTACCCATTACCTTGTCCCTGATCTTCAACCATATTTCAAAGTGACCGGACATCCTGTTTTTCATATCCAACCCCGCCAGCCGGAGTTATTTACTTTTCCCAACTTCACCGTTTTTGCTGCGGATATTTCTAAAACGGGTTGGTATGGATTTCCCTTGCACCCAAAAGAAGGCGTCGTCAAAATCGCAAACCATGGTATTGGATTGGAACTCCATCCCGGGCACGACGAAAGAATAGTTACTCAAGAGAACGAACAAGCACTCCGTAATTTTTTAAAAGAAACACTTCCAGATTTAGCAAATGATCCAATCGTCTATACCCGTCTCTGTTGCTATACCGATACCCTCGACGGTCACTTCTGGATTGACAATCACCCGGAGATTAAAAACCTCACGGTTGGATCAGGCGGAAGCGGGCACGGATTCAAAATGGGACCTATCATTGGAGCCATGATCGCAACCGTCGCAGAAGGAGGTTCACATAAATGGTCTGCTCGCTATCGCTGGCGGGAATTGACCAAAGATACCATATCACAAGAAGAGGCAAGAAGCAAAAGCTAAGCCCAGTGAGCTGGTAACTTCGTTTACCTGCTCACTTTCAAAAGCCAAATAAAACAATTAAATTCACCCATCATGAAACAAATATCCATACTCCTACTACTAACAAGCCTTCTTTCCTGTACCACAGAAAAGCAAAAAAGCCCAACCCCACCCAACATCGTCATCATCTTTACCGATGACCAGGGATATCAGGACCTGGGCTGCTACGGCTCACCGGATATCGAAACGCCACACCTGGATCAGATGGCCAAAGAAGGAATCCGCTTTACAAACTTCTATGTATCCCAGCCCGTTTGTTCCGCTTCCCGGGCCTCCTTATTGACCGGGTGCTACGCTAACCGACTGGGGATTCATGGTGCCTTTATGCCCTTTGTCGGAAAAGGCTTAAACCCAGGAGAAGAAACCATTGCCGAAATTTTAAAACCATTGGGATATG
>JBLHJZ010000661.1:0-3164 GCA_047619515.1 Saprospiraceae bacterium
ATGACCAAAGCATTGTTTAGTTTCGAACCAATACTATCAATATATTTCACTTTATTTCTGACCCCATAAACACCTTCACCTCCTGCATCAAAATGAAATAGCTTAGATTCTTGCGATAAGTGACTTTGCCATTGTTCGCATTTAAAAGCTTGAGATCGGGAGCTTCCAAAAATAAAAGAATCAAACTGCTCCTGCTCTCGATATTTGTTATAAGTCCTAAGACAAACTGATTCTCTATTTAAAGTTACTAAGTTGTTTTTATAATAACTATCATAGTCATAAAAAACTTTGAAAGGATCAAGAATCAAAAAGGTCACCACCAATACTAAGATAGGTATGAAAAATAAAATGAGCCTATAAATAAATTTATTCATGATATCTAAAACTGGAAATAGATGAATTGTTCATTGGTTCCTGAAAAAGAAATAATAGTCGCAATTATTCCATAATAAATAAGTCTTCTTACGGGTTTTTTAAATCTCTTATCCAAGTTTCCTAAAGCATGCTTTTGACCTCTTGCGAGCCATTCTGCTACCGCTAGCAAAAGGATAAATATCAAAAGGTAACTGGTCATATCTCTGGTCATACCCACAAAGTAAGGCATCGTAAAAAAAGAGCTATTGAAAATATTTAAGATATATTGAAAAGCATCTCCAATCGTTTCTGATCTAAAAAATACCCAAGCAAAACTAACCATGATAAAGGTAATCCCCATTTGAAAAACTTCTATAAGAGATGGAAGTACTTTTTCATCAGAGACGGAATTGACATTCTTTCGATTTCGTTTGAAAAGCATTAATGGTAAAAAAAGGCAAGCATGAATAAAGCCCCACATAATGAAAGTGAAATTTGCTCCATGCCAGAACCCACTCACCAGAAAGATGATAAAAATATTTCTAATTTTAGTCAGATTCCCTCCTTTGCTACCGCCAAGAGGAATGTATAAGTAATCTCGAAACCAAGTGGACAAAGAGATATGCCATCGCCTCCAAAATTCAGCAATGTCTCTTGAGAAGTATGGAAAGGCAAAATTCTGTTTTAAGTCAAATCCAAATAGACGAGAAGTACCAATTGCGATATCTGAATATCCCGAAAAGTCTCCATAAATCTGGAAGGAGAAAAAGAACATACCCATCACTAATGTACTACCGGAATAATTGGGATAATGAGCAAAAATCTCATTTACTATTCTTGCGCAATTATCTGCGATGACGATTTTTTTAAATAAACCGCAAAGCATCTGTCGCAGACCATCAATGGCCAAATCATAATCAAATTGTCTTTTTTTGTAAAATTGAGGCAATAGATTTGTCGCTCTTTCAATAGGTCCGGCTACTAGTTGTGGAAAGAAACTGACAAAGGCAAAAAATGCGATTGGATCTTTGGTTGCTTCGAGTTTTTTTCGATATACATCGATAGAATAACTGAGCGTTTGAAAAGTATAAAAACTAATTCCGACTGGAAGTATTATGCTTAATGAAGTGACGCTTATAGGGCTTCCGAAGAAAGTGAAAGCCTCTGCAAAACTCTCGATGAAGAAGTTGTAATATTTAAAAAAACCAAGAAAACCTAGGTTGATAAAAAGGCTCAGTGCGAGCAAAAGTTTCCTTGTGCATTTGTCTTTCTTTTTTGAGAGGGCAATGCCTACAAAATAGTCAACAAATGAACTGAATATAATGAGTGAAAGAAATTTCCAATCCCACCAACCATAAAACACATAACTTGCAAGGACTAAAAGAGTGTTCTGAATCTTAAGATTCTTATTAGTTACAAACCAATACAGGCAAAAAACGATTACCAAAAAAAATGCAAAATCTATTGAATTAAATAACATTTAAGGTGCTTTAAAAAGACTCAATACAGTTAATTTTTACTCCTTATACTTAGTGCACTAATAACTGTCTCTCATGCTCTCCTTTCCAATACCCGGAAGTCTTAAATTCTCATAAAATATCTTTTCCCAAAAAATGAGTTGCTACAATAGCATTCTGCGCAAGCAGGCAAGGGATTTTATCAATAATCGGATAAGCAAGTAATGCCTTTTTTGAAAAGTAAACGCCTTTGACGAGCGCTAAAATCTCCTTTGTAACCGGGCAGGCAAAAGCAGCTGGATTATTTCCTGCATTTTCTTTTTTAATAATCATCAACCCGGTTGGGTTTAAAGGATTTGAAGTCGGATGAAACAAACGATGCGCTATCACTTTATACCCTAAATTATCAGCCGTTGCTCTTAATTTGGTAACATATCCATGTTTGAGCATTCTTTCTTTTGCTTTGTCGTCTGCCAATTCAAAAGCGGGTTCCAGCAACACTACATATCTTTTAGCAATCCGGTATAACTCCTCTAAAGCTTCTTGTTCTTTTCCGCCGTTAGGCTCAAGAGAATGAGCAGTGTACACCACATCAATTGACGAATCAGCAAACGGAGCGCTAAATAAATCCCCGGTACATAAGTTTATATTTGTTTTATCATTCAGTCCAAGATGCTGGACAAACTGCTTGGCATACTTTATCCGGGACCAGGAGATGTCAAAACCGAATACATCATTTGGGACTTGTTCCATTTGATGCAATAATATCCCTAAAGTAGTCGCTTCTCCTACTCCGATTTCCAAAATACTTTCTATCGGCCCCAATTCTTTTAAAATACTCGCCAAGTTCACACAGAATTCTTTTCTAAAATCCGGGATACTTATTGCTTTTCGGGTATAGTTTCCTGCTTGAAAATCATAACTTATCATTATATCTTCCAATTTCGTCTCCTTGTTCCCATTTTGACCTTTAAGGTATTCTATAATATTCTCCCCATTGTCATACAGTTCTTTGATTCTTTCTAAAAGCTTTATCTTTTCCATGGCAGAAATTTATTTTCGAAAATAAACACAAGATACTAGAGTTTATTCCAAAATTAGTATCATACCCATTTGAGGGCTGAATTATATTTACGATGAGGTACCTGAGTAGTTACGATATTTTTTATCGAAATAATCCGGATGAGAAACTTTACATTTTGTTTTTCATTCAGACAACTCAGAATACTATTTATACTAAAATATTTTATCTTTACGGCAGTCTGGCAACGACTTTAAAAATGAAGTTGTTTTAAAATAGATAGATGATTTTCTTGCAAGCGTCCCGACGATAACTGTCGGGACGCTTACAAT
>JBLHJZ010000662.1:0-3146 GCA_047619515.1 Saprospiraceae bacterium
TACCAGTACCTCCGACTTTCCAAAATCTCTCTGCGTCCAAAAAAATAGACCGATCACTCCGACCATTGCAGCCGCAGCCGCTATACTTCTCCAATAGATAAATCCTTGCTTTTTCTTAGTTCGCTTAGCTAATCTTGCTTTTAAGGTCTCCACTGCTTTAGTGTGATCACTCTCCGGCATGGTACGGTAGCCATCCATTGCATCTCCAAGGAAGGCATCGTTTTTACCTAAGCGATCGAGCTCCTGCTCTGCTTTCCAATTGGAATCTCCACGTAGCCATATTTTTAGTTTGTCGAACATTTTTATGTACTGCTTATCGTTTACTTTTTTTAATTATCAAAAGGCCAAAGGGCATGGGTCATCGGTCAGAGGTCAGCGGTCAAAAGCAACCCTGTCCTCACCACTCACCCCTCACTTCTCACCCCTGACCTCTCACCTCTCACCTCTCACCTCTCACCTCTGATCTCTGCTCTATGCAGTGCTTCAAATTCCGCCTGCCATTCTGAATATAAGACCGAACTCTTCCTACCTCCTCTATTTTTATATCTGCGATTTCTTTATAACTTTTGCCTTCATAATAAAACAAACGCACGCATTGTTGTTGTACTTCATTCAATTGTTCGAGGCAATATTCCAGCGCATTTTCTCTTTCCAAAGACAAGTCTTCACTAAAGGGATGCACAATTTCCTCTGATTGCATAAATTCCGTCTCGAAAGAAACTGTTAAATGTTTTCCTTTCTTACGTAAGATTTCAAAACAATGATTCTTTACCAATACATGCAACCAGGGTCGAAACTCCTTAATCTCTTGTGTTTTTACCTTTTCGATCAGTTTTTCAAAAGCCGTCATATAGGCATCCTGTGCTGTTTCTTCATTTTTTAAAATTTTCAAACAAACGCCATAGACCAACGCTGTGTATCGCTCATAGAGGGTACCCAAATACTCCAGCCCCTCACTCTTTTTATACAGTGACACCAATTCCGAATCGGAACAATCATCAGGCTTTTTTCGAAAAATCCGAAGCATAGGTTATATTTTCAAAAATAAAATTAAAAAAAATCGCGCTGCTTTTATGTAATCCTGTCATTTTATACATCCAATAAGAGAAAAGAAAATATTGGGGCGCTATTTATTTAGTGAGCCTGAGTGAAGTTACCAGTTAACTGCAATCATTTATTAATCAAAAAACCTAAGTTATGCAAAAGCAATTATTGTCATTAATCCTTTTACTTACTATTACCTGTTTTAGTTGTGCTCAAATCTCCGTCGAAGGAACGGTATTCGATGAAAATAAAAACCCTTTGATAGGTGCCAGTATACTTATTAAAGGTACCTCCGATGGTGCAGTAACTGACCTTGATGGAAAATTTAATGTAAAAACCTATCAAATGCTTCCAATTACTTTAGTGGTGTCTTATCTCGGATACGAGTCCAAAGAAGTAAAAGTATCTACCACCCAAAAGCCGATAAATATATATCTGACTGCAAGTGCAGCACTAAATGAGGTCGTCGTAGTAGAATATGACAAGGAAGCCAGACGAGAAAATGTTCTTTCAAACAAAATAAAGGCCTCCAAGAGGTATGATATGGCCGCTCGTTCCCAGGGTATGTCTATTTCTTCGGGCATGGTAAGAGAACCGGAACCAAACTGGAATACCGAAGATTACGATGCGATTAATGAAAATCGTTTTTTTGAAGTGAGCAAGGAACCGCTGTCTACCTTCTCTATTGATGTGGACGCTGCTTCTTATAGCAATATGCGCCGATTCATCAAGAATGGTCAAAAGCCACCAAAGGATGCAGTTCGGATCGAGGAGATGGTTAATTATTTTAATTATGAATATCCACAACCTCAGGGCGATCATCCTTTTGAAGTAGTGACCGAGGTCTCGGATTGTCCGTGGAATAAGGATCACCGGTTGTTCCATATCGGATTGCAAGGAAAAAAGATAGCTACGAAGAATCTCCCGGCTTCCAATCTGGTTTTCCTGATCGATGTATCGGGGAGTATGAATCAACAAAATAAATTGCCCTTATTGCAATCTTCTTTTAAACTCCTCGTGGATCAATTGCGCGAACAGGATAAAGTAGCAATCGTAGTATATGCCGGAGCCGCAGGTGCGGTACTGCCTTCTACCAGCGGAGCCAATAAGCAAAAAATAAAGGAAGCAATCATGAATCTTCAAGCTGGTGGTTCTACGGCCGGAGCGGCAGGGATCAATCTGGCTTACCAGATCGCTAAGGAGAATTTTGTAAAAGGTGGCAACAATCGTGTCATTCTGGCCACCGATGGGGATTTTAATATAGGAACGAGTAGTGATGCCGAGTTGACCAGAATCATTGAAGAAAAAAGAGAAGATGGCGTTTTCCTTACCGTCATGGGCTTTGGTACCGGCAATTATAAAGATAATAAAATGCAAAAACTGGCAGACTCCGGTAATGGTAATCACGCCTATATCGACAATATTAGCGAAGCAAGAAAAGTCCTCGTCAATGAATTTGGGGGTACGCTTTTCACTATCGCCAAGGATGTAAAATTACAACTGGAATTCAACCCGACGAAAGTCAAAGGCTATCGCCTTATCGGTTATGAAAACCGTATCCTTCAAAACGAGGATTTTAATGATGATAAAAAAGATGCTGGCGAATTGGGCTCTGGTCATACCGTTACGGCTATTTACGAGATTATCCCGGCTGGTGTGGATAGTGAATTTCTGGCAAAAGTGGATGATCTAAAATATCAAAAGCCAAGCAAGAATAAACCAGCGTCAAAAAGTCGGGAACTCCTGACCATCAAACTCCGATATAAAAAACCGGATGGCGACAAAAGCAGGTTGATTGAAAAACCAGTAATGGACACTAATCTTGATCTCGCACAGAGCAGTGATAATTTCCGCTGGTCGGCTGCAGTGGCGGGTTTTGGAATGTTGCTCCGAGATTCTGAATTTAAAAAAGAGACAACCTATGATTTGGCAATCAAACTGGCCAAGGGCGCTAAGGGTAATGATGAGAATGGCTATCGTGCAGAGCTGATTCGGATGATGGAAGATGTGAAGGCCTTGGAGGATCCGGTGATGGGGAGGAAGGAATGAGGAGGAGAAGGAAGAATTAGGAATATGTGTCCTTTCGAGCATTGGCGCTGGCT
>JBLHJZ010000663.1:0-3138 GCA_047619515.1 Saprospiraceae bacterium
GGAGTGCCCTCTTCCAGAATTTCTTCATTATTATGTGTCAATTGACTTGGATCAAAAAGGATAACCATTCCCGAACCAATGACCGTAAACTCGTTGCAATTTTTAATGATCAGCCCCGTATCTTCTGACAATCCTACGCCCATCAATCCCGGAAATTTCGCAACGGATTCTGCGAGCCGACCAAAGCGACCCCGTCGCACAAAATGGGTGTCAATGATCAACTGAGAAATAAAATCCATCCCTTCCCGCATAATGACTGCCCCCTTATAAAGTGCTTCCGTACTGCTTCCACCAGCGACCATTTCATGAGACATGCACATGGCACCAGCACTGGTTCCGGCAATCACAAAATCTTCGTTGATAAACCGCCTTGTCAGTATTTCGTGCATTTTGGTCTTTCCAATCTTATCGACGATCTTAGATTGGTTACCGCCGGAGAACATCACACAATCTGCCTTTTCGATCAAGGCTAGATTTTCGGGTAGTTCTGATTGTTTCCGATTTCTAATGTCCAGGATGTTTACATTTTTACAACCCAGTTTGTTAAAGGCTTTGGTATAATTCGCTCCCACCTCTACGGGAATACTCGAAGCCGTCGGAATGACTACGATCATGGCATCTTTCCCTCCACTCTCCCGAACGACATGAGAAAGAATACCTTCCTGAATAAAATCCACCGAAAAGTTTTCGCTTTCTCCGATACCTTTATCTTCATTGCCGCCAATAGGAATCAGCGTTCCTTTAATTTTCACTTTCGTCATATAGCATTTTTAATTATAAGTCGCAAAAATAGAACTAATCTCTGTCATAGGTCTTGTTCTAGGAGATTAGTATTCATTTTTTTTAAAAAAATTATATTAAACCCATGGGTTTGAGTATTTTGAGTTTTAAAATTAAAAACAAACCTTAAATAAAAATGAGAATACTAGAAATCCGTGCTATGAGAGGGCCTAACTACTGGTCTGTCCGTCGACATAAGCTCATCGTAATGACCCTTGATCTGGAGGAATTAGAAGAACAACCCACCAATAAAATTGACGGTTTTTACGAACGTCTAGCCGCTATGTTTCCTTCCATGTATGAACATCGCTGTTCTGTCGGTACACCCGGCGGTTTTTTCGAGCGGGTAAAAGAAGGGACCTGGATGGGACATGTCATCGAGCATATTGCTTTGGAAATTCAAACTCTTGCTGGAATGGATGTTGGTTTTGGCAGGACAAGAGGCTATGGCGAGCATGGCGTTTACCATGTGGTTTTTGCTTATATGGAAGAGAAAGTTGGTATTTATGCTGCTAAATCGGCGACCCGTGTAGCAGCAGCGCTGGTGGAAGGCAGCGAATATGACTTATCAGATGATATACAGGAAATGCGGGAACTCAGGGAGCGGGATCGTCTTGGCCCCAGTACCGGATCCATTATTGAAGAAGCAGTAAGCCGTGGAATTCCATGGATTCGTTTGAATAAATATTCATTATGTCAATTGGGTTATGGCGCCAATCAAAAACGCATTCAGGCTACCGTGACCAGCGATACCAGTAGTATAGGAGTAGAAGTGGCTTGTGATAAAGAAGATACCAAACACCTATTAGGCATGGCCGAAGTGCCCATACCCAAAGGTGACATCGTACGGACAGAAGCAGGCCTGGAAGAGGCTATTGATGATATCGGTTACCCCATCGTATGCAAACCCATCAATGGTAACCACGGTCGCGGCATTACTGCTAATATTACGAATTGGGAAGATGCAAAAATTGGATTTTATGCAGCCAAAGAAGTGTCTAGTTCTGTCATTGTAGAAAAATATATAACAGGAGAAGACTATCGTTTATTGGTCATCAATTATAAGTTAGTCGCTGCTGCTTTACGGACTCCGGCTCATGTAATTGGCGATGGAAAGTCCAGTATACAACAGCTGATCGACAAGGTCAATGAAGATCCCCGGAGAGGTTACGGTCACGAGGAAGTATTGACGATGATCAAGGTAAATGAAATGACAGAGGCTATTCTCGAAGCTAAGCAGTATACCCTGGACACGGTCCTACCGGAAAGTGAATTTTTAAAATTAAAAGATACGGCCAATTTGAGTACTGGCGGAACCGCCGCCGATGTAATGGACATCGTTCATCCTTCGAATGTATTTATGGCGGAAAGAATTTCCAAAATCATTGGTCTGGATATTTGTGGTATTGATGTCATGACTTCAGATATTAGCAAGCCTTTATCAGAAACTGACGGTGCTGTGCTCGAAGTGAATGCAGGACCGGGATTCAGGATGCACCTCGCTCCTACTGAAGGACTTCCAAGAAATGTAGCTGCTCCGGTCATTGATATGTTGTATCCTCCGGGGGCGACCTCAAGAATACCCATTATAGCAGTGACCGGTACAAATGGGAAAACCACCACCACCCGCTTGATCGCTCATATGGTAAAAATGAACGGACAAAAAGTAGGTTATACTACTTCCGACGGAGTATATATTCAAAATCAATTGATGATGACCGGAGACTGTACCGGCCCTGCCAGCGCTGAATTTGTGTTGCGGGATCCGACCGTAGAAATTGCAGTACTGGAATGTGCCAGAGGTGGTTTATTACGTGCCGGTTTAGGATTTTACAACTGTGATATCGGGATCGTCACTAATGTAGCCGCTGACCATCTGGGTTTAAAAGGTATCCATACTATCGAACAACTTGCCCGCGTCAAAGGGGTAATTCCAGAAACGGTGTTACCTGAGGGACATGCAATATTAAATGCAGATGATGACCTGGTTTATGATATGCGTAAAAGTGTGGAATGTAAGGTAGTCCTGTTCTCCATGGATGCAGAAAGTGAAAGAATAGCAAAACATTCCAAAAATGGCGGGCTGTCTGCTATTTATGAAAATGGTTTTATTACTATCTGTAAAGGAGAGTGGAAAATAAGGGTAATGAAAGCAGTGAATGTCCCGCTCACTTTTGGTGGAAAAGCAGCCTTTATGATCCAGAATGTACTGCCTGCTGTCCTCACTGGGTATATCAGGGGCTATTCTCTTGAACTTATTAAAGTCAGTCTGGAATCTTTTATCCCCAGTCCTTCCCAGACTCCCGGTCGCCTGAATCTATTCCAATTCAAAAATTTCCAGATATTGCTGGACTATGC
>JBLHJZ010000664.1:0-3134 GCA_047619515.1 Saprospiraceae bacterium
GGTTTCCGCAATTCCGTTTTGTTGACCAATCAGAAAATCTCTGGATGATCCTCCACCGCGACCGCCGCCGCCCCGGCCGCCCCGGCCACCACCTCGCATTCCGCCGCCTCGTCCGCTGCTGCCACCGGTTACTCCCAGCAGATCTTCAGAAGAGAAATTTTGTTGGTTGATATTATTGGTTTGCCCGATAAAAGAAATTCGTTGATTTCCATTAAACAAACTAGCATTTCCTCCGGCCTGGTATTTATTTTCATAGCCATATCCGGCATAGGCTTTTCCAAATTGCCCGTTCCGCATTTCCGGTCGCGTGATGATGTTGATGGTCTTGGTTGTTTCCCCATCTTTGAATCCTGAAAAACTGGACTGCTCGCTAGTCTGATCATAGACCTGGATTTTGCTGATGACTTCTGCTGGAAGGTTTTTTAAAGCTGCCTGCGGATCATTTCCAAAAAACGGTTTGCCATCTACCAATATTTCGGTTACCTCTTCCCCCTGAGCCTGAATTTTCCCATCCTTGATGACTACACCCGGCATTTTTTCTATCAATTCTTCGGCGGAAGCATCCTGCATCACTTTAAAAGCTTCGGCATTATATTGAGTGGTATCTCCTTTTTGTTCGGCTAATGGAATTTTAGCCGTTATTTCTACCTGACTAAGCGCCACTCCTTCTGACATGTTGAGTATTCCCAGTACCACATTTTCATCCACAATGGTTACTTCTGTCTCATAATTGGTATACCCGATATAAGAAATCTGCAAGGCATAGCCCCCTTTAGATAAATTGTTGAGTTCAAAAGATCCATTGCCACTGCTCACAGCTGTTTTGTAGGCCTCACCCCATGGATGCAGGAGTGACACGTGAGCGCCGGCCAGGGGTTCATTCGTTTCCGTGTCGACGACTTTGCCTGTGATCGAAAAGTTTTGAGCCGAAAGGATAGCGGAAAGGGTAAGAAGGAGGGCTAGTATGGGAAGTTTCATTTGTTGGTGGATTGGATAATTGATGGAATCTGAGGGAACCGGTATTCGGGTTTCGGTATTCGGCACCGAATACCGAATACCGAAAAACCTTTTCTAAGTTTTCTGCTCAGTTTGCTTTTTACCTTTCCCATTTTTCCGCCCTTTTCCACCTTTTCCCCGTCGTTTCGCTTGCTGCGCAGTTTCTATCTTCTCCCATTTTTCAGCCTGCTCGGAGGTGAGGTATTTTTGGAGTGCTGTTTTTTGTTCTGTACGAATAGTGGTCATGGTAGCCCGCATCGTTTCTCTCATTGCTTCCCAGTCGCCATCGGAATTTTTCCTGGCTTCGGTTCTGGCCGCAGACATTTTATTAGCGTACAGGAGATTGACTTCGGCTACTTTTTCTTTTTGGGCATCAGAGAGGGAAAGGCTATCGGCCATCATGGTTGTTTGCTTTGCGGCTGTTTCTTCAGGGCTGCTATTCCAGCTGCCATCTCGTTGAGCGGGAGCAATGGTCAGGGTAGCCATAAATACGATCAGCATTAAAATGATTTTACCGGATTGATTCATGATCTAAATATTTTTTGATTTTTATTGAAAGAAGGTTATTATATTTCAAAAAGTGCATGTTGCAACTTATTGAGTGGTAAGGTTCAATATTTTTTTTAAGACTTTTCAATCTATTCAATGAAAGGGGGGAATTTATCTATGAAAAGGAAAAGAGTGGCGCTTGTAGAATTCCAAATATGGACTAAGTAAAAATGCTGATAATCAGAATATTATATCATCATTTAACTATTCAAAAAGGAATAATACTGAAACACATTTCAATCAAAAAGCACCTTTTTTGATTTTGAACTACCGAAACTTTTACCATTTCAGGAATTAGAACTACTTGTAATTACACAGCGACTCGTCAATAAGAAAGATTTATTTATAAAAAAAGACCCGGTTATTCATACGAATAACCGGGTCTTTTTGCATGTTGGTTAACAAGTCAACACCCCACTAATACTGATCGTTTGTTCGGACATATCCTCATCGCTCTATGCATTCCTCCCGTATCAGTATTAAAGTGTCTTATGCGTCCCGTCGCAAGCATAATCATTGCTTGTCCTTTTGCAGGTACACATACCACAAAATTTACTTTCCTCAGCGACAAAAACAAAAGGCGAAAATGCCGTGCCTTTGTGCGATCCATCACAAAATGGTTGATTGGTTGATTCGCCGCAGGAGCACCAGGCATATGTTTTTCCAGCTTCCAATTCTACACGGATCGGACTAGTACCTGCGATCTTTGGTTCATTACTCATTGATTTTTATTTTTATTTTATGATGAAATTTATTATTGAAAGCTGTCAGGTTGTCAAAGGTCAAAGGCACTTGATAACCTGAACTCTTGGTATACTGACTACTTTTTATAGCTGCATCTCCGGAATATCCCCTTCGATGATCAGTCTGCCTTCAGTAGCATTTTTTATTTCTTCTACGGAAATGCCGGGCGCTCTTTCAATTAATTTAAATCCATTAGGCGTAATATCTATCACCGCTAAGTTGGTTACTACTCTTCGGACACATCGGACACCGGTGATCGGCAAGGTACATTGTCTTAATAACTTTGACTGCCCTTTTCTGTCCGTATGCATCATGGCGACAATAATATTATCAGCAGAGGCGACCAGATCCATGGCTCCGCCCATCCCTTTGACCATTTTGCCAGGGATTTTCCAATTGGCAATATCTCCATTGTCTGCCACTTCCATCGCACCCAGAACCGTCAATTGGATATGCCCGCCTCTGATCATGGCGAAACTGGTGGCGGAATCAAAGATCGAACCACCAGGCTTGACGGTGACGGTTTGCTTACCAGCATTGATCATATCGGCATCTTCTTCTCCCTCAAAAGGAAATGGCCCCATACCAAGCAGACCGTTTTCTGATTGAAACTCTACGTTTACGCCTTCGGGAACATAATTGGCCACAAGCGTCGGGATACCGATACCGAGATTGACATACCAGTTGTTTTGTAATTCCTGAGCTATCCTTTTTGCTATTCCTGTTTTATCTAACATTTTTTTAATTTAAAATTTAAAATGAAGATTTATCGTATTTATTAAATTCCTCAATCCTCAATCCTCAATCCTAATTCCTCAATCCTAATTCCCCAATCCTAATTCCTC
>JBLHJZ010000665.1:0-3133 GCA_047619515.1 Saprospiraceae bacterium
ACTATTTCAGAAGATAATTTATTCCATCCCGAGCCTGCGTCTGAAGAAACTATCCTGTTGACCCATGATAGCGTTTATTGGGAAAAGCTTAAAAGACTGGACCTTACACCAAAAGAAATTCGTAAAATAGGTTTTCCGCTCTCTGAAATTTTGATTCGAAGAGGTACTCATATTTCACAAGGTACTATTCAATGTGCTCTTTTTGCTCAGGAGTTTGGAGTAGCCATGAATGTGGCTGGCGGTACGCATCATTCATTTGCTGACCATGGAGAAGGTTTTTGTATTTTAAATGATATCGCTATGGCTTCTAATTATCTGCTCAAAAACAATCTAGCTAAAAAGATATTGGTTGTAGATCTCGACGTACATCAGGGAAATGGCACTGCCCGGATTTTCAAAAATGAAGAACGGGTTTTCACCTTCAGTATGCATGGTGCGAAAAACTATCCCACCAGAAAAGAACAATCTGATCTTGATATTGGGATGCCGGATAAAGCTACTGATGAGGAGTACCTCAAAATACTCCAGGAAACCTTACCCATGCTCATTGATTCGGTCGAACCGGATTTCATTTTTTATCTGTCGGGTGTTGATGTTTTGGAGACGGATAAGCTGGGTAGGCTGAGCATGTCGATGGAGGGTTGTAAAAAAAGAGATGCCATTGTTTTAAATCATTGTAATAAAAATAAAATTCCGGTGGCAGTGAGTATGGGTGGTGGGTATTCCGAGCGGATTGCTCATATCGTGGAGGCGCATGCGAATACGTTTCGATTGGCGCAGGAGATTTATTTTTAGCAACGCGAGTTGAAAACTTGCTTAAGCCTTAGGGAAACGCAAGTTACAAACTTGCTTAAGTCTTAGGTTTTAAAAAATTAAAAGCCGAAATTTGTTATAAATACAAAAGCCTTTGAGTCCAGATTCTTTCCATCCTATCGCTTCTTCCAATATGTACATTGCCGTCATCATCCCGATTGCAGTGCCTAAGCCTTATACTTATTTTGTGCCTACCGAATTAATAAAAGACATCAAAATAGGTATCCGGGTAGAAGTTCAGTTTGGAAAAAATAAACTCTATTCTGCGTTGGTTATTAAAATCCTTGACTCCCCTCCTCCCAATCAAAAGCCAAAATCTATCCTTTCGATCATTGATGAGGAGCCTATTATTTTTGAGCCGCAAATTAAACTTTGGCAATGGATGTCCGCTTATTATAGCTGCACCCTGGGTGAAGTAATGAATGCCGCTTTGCCAGCAAGTATGAAACTCTCCAGCGAAACCACAATCATATTGAGTCCTATTTTCGATGGCAATTATGATGGTTTCAATGACAAAGAATATATGATCGCTGAGGCGCTAAGTATTCAAAACGAACTCAGTATCAGTGACATACGAGATATTTTGGCTCAAAAGACGGTCTACCCGCTGATCAATCGCCTTTTACAACGAAAAATAATCTACCTAAAGGAAGAGCTGCTGACCAAGTATAAACCTAAGGAAGTTTCCTGCGTCCGCTTGAAGGAACCTTATGCTTCCAGTTCTGCTATGCTGGAAATCGCTTTTAATAAATTGAACCGGTCAGACCGGCAGGTGGAGGCCATGATGGCTTTTTTACAACTGTCCCAACAACAAGAATTTGTGCAATGCCAGGAAGTTTATAAAAAAGCGAATGTGGACAGTAGTGTGTTGAAAGCGATGGAGAAAAAAGAGGTGCTTGAGATTTATAAAAAGGAGGTGAGTAGAATTGCGGGGTACGAAGAAGAATTAATTGATAGCCACGAACTCTCCGACGAGCAAATCCGAATACTCGAAGAAATAAAATCCGAGAAGGAAAAATTAGTCACGCTTATTCACGGCGTTACTGGTAGCGGAAAAACCAGGGTTTATGTTGAACTCATCAACGAAGCCATCGCCAGGGGGGAACAAGTTCTTTACCTCTTGCCTGAAATCGCTTTGACTGCTCAACTCGTCAGTAGATTACAAAAAATATATGGTGATCAAATAGCGGTGTATCATTCGCGGATGAATAACTCGGAACGCGTGGAAGTCTGGCAAAGTGTCCTGGATGGAAAGCAAATAGTCATGGGTGCCCGATCGGGCTTATTTCTACCTTATCAAAATCTTAAGCTCATCATTGTAGATGAAGAGCATGATACTTCCTATAAACAAAACGATCCGGCGCCACGGTATAATGCCAGAGATGTATCGGTCTATCTGAGTCATTTGTACCAGGCCAAAGTCGTACTCGGTACTGCTACGCCATCCATCGAATCCTACTTTAATGCCAAAACGAAGAAGTACCAATTGGTGGAAATGCCAGAAAGGTTTGGCGGTCTTGAACTCCCCGAGGCGGTTCTCGTCGATATTCGGGATGAGTTGAAAAAGCAGACCATGCAATCGCATTTCACTTCCGTCTTATTGGAAGAACTCAAAGCTGCGCTGGAGAGAGGCGAGCAGGCTATTTTATTTCAAAACCGCAGGGGTTATGCACCCAATATGCGTTGCACTTCCTGTGACTGGCATGCCGAATGTATCAACTGCGATGTCAGCCTGACTTATCACAAGCATTTCAATAATCTTCGCTGCCACTATTGCGGCTACCAGACAGCGCTGCCTGTGGAATGTCCGGCTTGCGGCTCTAAAGCACTGACAGTCAGAGGTTTTGGCACAGAAAAAATTGAAGATGATTTGCAGATATTTCTACCTGATGCTAAAATAGGTCGACTGGATTTCGATACGGTAAGAGCAAAAAATGCCCACGCCAGGATCATCAATGACTTTGAGGAAAAGCGGATTGACATTTTAGTAGGGACTCAAATGGTAACAAAAGGCCTGGATTTTGATAATGTCGGTATCGTTGGAATTTTGAGCGCCGATCACTTATTTCAGTTTCCTGACTTCCGGGCTACCGAGCGGGCTTTTCAGATGATGATACAGGTGAGTGGCCGGGCTGGTCGAAAGTTTAAACGCGGAAAGGTAATCATTCAGGCTTCTAATATGAGCCATCCTGTACTTCGGGAAATCCTGGATAATGACTTCGGTGCTTTTTATACCAGAGAGACCAGCGAGCGGCTTGAGTTTTCCTACCCTCCTTATTTTAGATTAATAAAAATCACGGTAAAACATCGCAATCCCCAG
>JBLHJZ010000666.1:0-3124 GCA_047619515.1 Saprospiraceae bacterium
CTGTCGGGCGACATAACATTGAGGTAACTTATCTCGGCTATGAACCTGCTAATCTAAATGCGATGCTGTTGACATCAGGTAAGGAGTTGTTTTTAAATATTGAATTGACGGAATCGACCTTGGATTTGGAAACGGTTGTCGTAACGGCCAAATATGACAAAGCCGAAACCCTCAACGAAATGGCAACGGTAAGTGCGCGGTCTTTTTCGGTAGAAGAAACCAGCCGTTATGCTGCTGCTTTTTACGACCCTTCGCGGATGGCTCAGAATTATGCAGGAGTAACTATTTCAGGAGGATCGAGTGATTTGTATAATGAGATTATCGTTCGTGGCAATTCTCCTAGAGGGGTGATGTGGCGCCTGGAAGGTGTTGAAATTCCCAATCCAAATCATTTTGGCGGCATGGGAAATTCTGGCGGAGCGATCAGTATGTTGAGCAGTAGTACTTTGAGTAATTCGGATTTTTATACCGGTGCTTTTCCATCAGAATTTGGCAACGCTACCTCAGGAATTTTTGATCTGAATATGCGGAACGGGAATAATGAAAAACGGGAATATGCTTTTATGTTTGGGGCATTGGGAATCGAATTAGCAGCAGAAGGGCCTTTTTCAAAAAACTCGAAAGCATCCTACCTGATCAACTATCGCTACTCAACTTTGTCAGCATTGGAAGCGGTTGGCCTGAGCCCTACCGGAGATGTATTGCCAAAATATCAGGATCTTTCTTTTAAAATAAATATACCCACAGATAAGGTCGGTGTCTTTTCATTGTTTGGACTTGGCGGGAAAAACTCCGCGATTTATGAACCGGAACCGGATTCGCTGACCTGGGAAGTGGAGGATGATAAAAATGGTTTTACAGAAAATCAAACAGTCGGCACAATCGGACTTTCCCATAAGGTGATGCTGACTGAAAAAAGTTATTTAAAAACGGTAGCCGTCGCTTCTTATGAAAGCTTTGTGGGGAATGAATATTGGTTTGACGAAAGTCAGCATTATTTAAAAATATTAGATAGTGAAGATGTTTTTAAGAATAATACTTTTAGAATTACTTCTTCTTATACCCATAAACTCAATTCACGGAATACGCTTAAAACTGGTTTTATTTTAAGCCATATGGATTTTAGTTTTGATGCAAAATATAATGATGATAGTATATTGAAAACTTACCTGGAAAACAAAGGCAACACACAATTGCTCCAGGCTTATGCCCACTGGAAATATCGGTTTAACCAAAAGCTAACCTTGAATACCGGGGTACATTTTACACATTTCTTTTTGAATGGTAATCAATCCATCGAACCTCGGGCGGCATTGAAATGGCAGTATAATCCAAAAGAATCACTAAGCGCAGCAGTTGGCATTCACAGTAAGCCGGAGCACATTGCATTCTATCTGGTAGAAGAAACAACAGGGAATCAACAACGAAAAACGCCAAACAATAATTTGGAACTTATAAAGTCCATGCATGCAGTGATCGCCTATGACCGGAAGCTTGGAGCGCATATGAGATTGAAAGCAGAAGCCTATTATCAATATTTGTATGATGTGCCGGTGGATGCAGATTCCGCAAGCATTGGCTCTATTGTCAACGTAGCTGAAATTTGGGATATTCTCGGCTCCGGTGCTGCTAATAATAATGGAACGGCCAGAAATTACGGATTGGATCTGACGTTGGAAAGGTTTTTTAATCAGGGCTATTATTTTATGTTTACCGGTTCCTTATTTGATTCAAAATATACAGCTCAAAATGGCAAGGAGTATAATACCCGATACAATTCCAATTATCAGATGAACCTGCTGGGCGGCAAAGAATTTAAAGTAGGAAAAACGAAAAAAAATATCTTTGGAATAAACGGAAAAATTTTATTTGCCGGAGGTAACCGACAGACACCGATTGATCTGGAGGCTTCCATTGAAGCAGGGGAGACGGTCAGGTTGGAGGATCAGTTTTTAGCAAACCAGGCAGCGGCTTATTTTCGATTTGATATTGGCCTAAGTTATAAGATCAACAAAAAACGGATGACGCACACCATTGGTATTGATGTTCAAAATGTGACCAACCGGCTAAATGTGGATGTCTCCGATTTTGATTCGAATACAGGTAAGATCAGGAATTATTATCAGACTGGTTTGTTTCCGAATTTTAATTACCGGATTGAGTTTTAATTCAGGGATGAGGAGTGAGAGGCGAGAAGTGAGTTTTCGAAACCTGCGAGGTTCGATGCGAACGAATTTTATAGAATAGAAATAAAAATTAAACTCGGGGTATTTTTTAACTATCTCTTTAAAAATAAACGGAGATAAAAAATCAAAAATCATGATCAAGAATTATTTGTTTTTATTAGTAAGTCTTATTTTTTTATTGGACAGTGGCTGCGGCCTTAATGATGATGAAGGTATCTTTGGATGTATGGATGGAGAAGGGGAGACGATTACCGAAGAATTAGTACTCGCTGATTTTTCAAAGATAAAATTGAAGACTTCAGCGGATGTGTACCTTACACAAGGTGATGTGCAAAAAGTAGAAGTCAAAGGACAACAAAATATTATCCATCAACTGGATCTTGATGTGAATGGAGAAACCTGGGAAATTGAATTTGATGATTGTGTTCGCAACTATGATGACCTCAAAATCTATATTACTATCCCTGAGATCAAAGAATTGAATATCTCCGGTTCGGGGATGATCTATGGGGAGAATGATCTGGAAGTAGGTGATTTTCGATTGCGAATTTCAGGCTCTGGAGATATTGATCTCGTCCTTGACGCTGGAGATATCGATAGTAAAATTACTGGCTCTGGAAGGATTAAATTGGAGGGTTCCAGCACTAGATTCCAGTTGCAAATTTCAGGTTCAGGTGATTATCGGGCCTTTGACCTGGACACCGAAGATGGGGGTATAAAAATTACGGGATCCGGTGATGCGGAGGTCAGCGTTAGTGATGAACTGGATATTGAAATTTCAGGGAGCGGAGATATTTATTATAAAGGCAACCCAGCTTTGAGAGAAGATATCACAGGTAGTGGGGACGTGATAGACGCGAACTGATTCAGGGGTGAGGAGTGAGAGGTGATTCAGAGGTGAGAGGCGAGGAGTGAGAGGTGAGGCCTCACTAATCACC
>JBLHJZ010000667.1:0-3122 GCA_047619515.1 Saprospiraceae bacterium
AAAAATTGAAACTTTACATCATCCTGTCAAATTGTTTATACCATCAGAAAAATTTAGGGTAGAATCTGTAATTTAATACAAAAAAGGTATTTTGGCTGGTCAGGAAATAATTTTTTGAACAGGTTTTTTTATCACTCTATCAGAAAAATTGTACTTTGCCCTGAAAACGAATAACCAATATGCAAATAGCCATCGTCTTAGGAGGAATTCTCGTCCTGATTTTATTAATCGCTTTTTTCAGACTCAACACATTTCTCTCCTTTATAATAGTCGCCATCGGACTTGGTGTTGCTTTAGGCATACCGATGAACGAAGTCAGTAAAGCGATCCAAAAAGGGATTGGATCAACCTTAGGCTTCCTCGTGATCATCCTGGGGTTTGGAGCGATGCTCGGAAAACTGGTGGCCGACAGCGGCGCCGCTCAAAGAATTGCGGATACCCTCATTCGCGTTTTTCCCAATAGATATGTGCAATGGGCGGTAGTGTTGACCGGTTTTATAGTAGGAATACCGATGTTTTATTCGGTGGGCTTTGTCATTTTATTACCGCTGGTATTTACAGTGGCTGCCAGGACAAAACTGCCTTTGCTCTATATTGGACTACCGATGCTTGCCGCCTTAAGTGTCACCCACGGGTATCTTCCGCCGCATCCGGCGCCTTCTGCTTTAGCGGTAAGTTATGGTGCAGACATCGGTACGACTTTGCTATATGGACTCATTGTCGCTATTCCTGCGATCATCCTTGGCGGGCCAATTTTCGCAAGGACGCTTAAAAAATATAACCCGGTACCTTTAAAATCAATGTTCAGTAATAAGCGATTTACGGAGGAAGAAATGCCAAGCCTGTTTATAAGTATTTTTACAGCGCTACTTCCGGTTATACTACTTGCGGGAGCTGCCGTTGTAAAACTTATAATTGCTCCGGAAAGTTCAGCGATACCGCTTATCGAGTTTATTGGCGATCCGGTTATTGCCATGGTCATTACCATTCTGGTAGCCATTTATACACTCGGACTAGGAAGAGGAAAAAAGATGAAGGAGGTCTCTGTATCGTTGATGGAAGCGGTCAAAGATATCGCCATGATATTATTGATCATTGCCGGCGCCGGCGCCTTAAAAGAAATATTAATTGTCAGCGAAGTCAGTGATTATATCGGATTACTGTTACAAGGCATAGCGGTTTCTCCCTTGATATTAGCCTGGGGAATTGCTGCTTCGATCCGTTTTTGTGTAGGCTCGGCCACGGTTGCCGGCTTGACGAGTGCCGGAATTGTTGCTCCCTTGATTGCCTTAACCGGCGCTGATCCCGCCTTGATGGTGCTGGCCACCGGAGCAGGAAGCCTGATGTTTTCGCATATCAACGACACCGGATTTTGGCTGTTCAAAGAATATTTTAATATGTCGGTAAAGGATACTTTGAAAACCTGGAGTGTGATGGAGATTATTGTTTCGGTTACCGGTTTACTAGGGGTTTTGGTTTTGAATCAGTTTATTTAAGTGGCGTTTGTAGGCCGAATGCTAAATCCCCAACATGCTCTAAATGTTTGATTTATTCTTTTTCGACGCTGATGGACGCTGATTTATTATGCTGAAATTATGTTTTTATTAGCGACGAAGGCGCTAATCGACATAAAAAATCATATAAATCAGCGTCACTGCCTGCACAGAACGTGTCCGTATGGACCGGAGTGGTAGGTTTCAGCATCAAAGAAAAATTTGGGATGACTCATAGTTTTCAATAACATATCTACGCCCTTGACCACCTGACCACCTTTCCATCTATACCAGGACCGCTATAAACCCCTCCGGTAAGAGAGCCTCTGGTTTGTACGCCCGCATTTCTACATAAATCAGGCGGTGCAGTGAAAGGTTACCGTAGTCCGGGCAAGCATGTGTAAAACTCGTTTGGGATGGAACTAAAAAAAAATGCAAAAATATTGCAGAAAGCGTCTTACAGGTGATTTGTATGTAAGTTGTTCAACCTTAAGGAAAATATATCTAATAGCCAACTATATCTACCCAAAGATTGCAAAAGTCAGTAGCATTTAGATCATAATCAATACACTGTTTGGATGTGCCAAATAATTTTTTTCGCTACCCCAATTTAAAAGCTATTAGTGTAACTCAGGTACTTTTTTTTTCGTAAATCAAGAAACCTGGTCAAAAAATTAAAGAAACAGTTCTGGGAGAAAGGTAAATCGATCTTGATGTTTTTTTTAAATTATTGAATCCAGTATATAATACTAAAAATAATAACTGAACAAGGGAAAGGTTTCACTCGTCAAATGAAATCAAATTTATGTACTTTTTAAATTTCTTAAAATTAAACGAATATGAAGGCAATTAGAATATACCTGTTTTTCTTTTTTTCAATGCTTTTTTCGAGCTTTTCTTTATCCGCACAAACTACAGTTCTGACTAACTTAGGCGAACCAAACGCAACGACGAGATCGGTCGGCGATGTAACTGGAATGGGATTAACCAATTTAATTATTGCTCAAGAATTTGTTACAGGAAGTACTGCTTACACTGCTGAACCCATTACAGTTACAATGAATATAGCTACTACTGGAGGTGCGGCAACGTTCCAAGTTGATATTTACGATCAAAGTGTTGGAGATCCAAATATTTCAATTTTAACTCTTACTGGTAGTAATATACCTAGTCCCGGTAATGCCTTATACACCGGAAATGCTACTTTAGCTGCAAGCACTTCCTATTATATCGTCGTTTCTGCACCATCATCTACTCCCACTTATCAAATCAATTCTGTAAACACAGGAAATATTACAAGCCTTGCAGGTTTTACTGCTCCCGATGAAGTTCGTTCCTCCTCAGTTACTGGTTCTCCTGTCTGGGGTGCACCTGGTATTGACCGTAATAAATTTGCTCTCCAAATAGATAACCTAGTACTACCTGTTGAACTTGTAGAATTTAAAGGAAATTTTAAAGAAAAAGCCATTATGCTGGAATGGGCAACTGCAAGTGAAACCGATAATGAAGGCTTTGAAATAGAGCGAAGTACAGACGGGCGATCTTTTGATTTTATATCCTTTGTTGAAGGCAACGGGAATTCAACGGAAATTATAGATTATTCTTATCAGGATTCTGATATAAAAGAGG
>JBLHJZ010000668.1:0-3114 GCA_047619515.1 Saprospiraceae bacterium
TACTCGTCGCCTTTTTTCTTGGAGGCAGGTATGGATTCCTGGCTGTGATAATCTATGTCGCTGCGGGCATCTTTGGCTTACCTGTCTTTGCGGGAGGAGCATCCGGTATTGAAAAATTATATGGAAGTAGCGGCGGATATCTGGTAGGCTTTATGTTTGCCGCCTCAGTGATTGGTGGCTACGGAGACCGGGGCTGGCGTAGATCTTTTTTCAAATGTATATCGGCGATGTTGATTGGTACTTTGTTGATTCTCTTATTCGGAGTCCTAAAACTAGCTTATATCAGTGGTTTTGAAAAAGCACTGACAGATGGTTTTTATCCATTCATTTGGGCAGGCTTGGTGAAAGTGATTCTTGGTGGTGTGGTGGCTTATTTCCTGGAAATCGGTATTCGAAAAATGAGAGGGTTTGGGTAATGAAGGAATTAAAAAAAAGAAGGCCTCGGATGACACAGATTATCACGGATTATTGATTTAAAGTTCCTTTAAATCCGCGGCAAAACTTGCAATGAGTGAAGTCGAAGAAAGAATATTGTCAACTGAGCAAATAATCCCTCTAATTCATCGGGACATGATTTACCCGTTACTAAAACAGGCTGAATAAATTCGAAAAAATTATTCCTCTGCGTATTCTCCTTCTCACAGCGGTTAGTTTTTTAACCGCAAAGAAAAGGAGGATACGCTGAGATAGTTATTAATGAAAATTGTTTTTATCTTATCTTTTTCTACTACTTTAATGACAAACGCCATATTCTTTATTTTCAAATGACCATTAAATAAATGCCTGTTTTAATCGCTGCGTATTCTCCTTCTCACAGCGGTTAATATTAAAAAAAAATACGAAAAAACGTACGACCCCTAAACCGTCGCATCAATCACTTCCCTGATCCGCTTAGCCACCTCCATAAATGCTTCATCAATATTATCCCATTGCGAGATGGCTTTCAATTGTTGACTGTCAGGATCTTTAGGTAGCATTTCTGATTGTGCGAAAGAAAGGCCACTAAAATCAAATGGGCGCAAATAGATAGGAATTACTCTGGACACTCTTTCATCAGGATTTTTTTTCAACTCAAATGCCAAGGGGACTTCTTTTTCCCAGATATAAGTAGAGGCGATAAAATCTGCACTAACCAAAAAAAGAATAATATCAGAATCCCGAATATTATCATTGATAGCAGCGTCCCATTCCTGGCCTGCCTGGATGGCTTTGTCATTCCAGACTTCAATTTTTTCCAGTCGTTTTAGTGGTGCCAGGTGAACGTCCAATTGGTTCATGATTTCCGTGTCTTTGTGGGAGTAGGAGAAGAAAACTTTTAATGGTCGCTGGGGCTTGCTATCCAGTAAAAGTTCAAAATCATGGATGCGGAGGCGTTTCTTCAAATCCGATTCCGTAAAGACAACTTTCTCTCTATTGTCATGGCATAGTTTAAGATAGTTAACGAAATTTTCCCCATCGACAGAAATTTCCATTTGTTGGAGCCATCTTGGAGCATCTTTCGGTTTTTCATCAAAGCTTTCTGTCCAGTTATCAGATCTATGATAAATGTCGGAACGAAAACTGCTATCCTGGCTTTTTGCTTTAGCCTGAATCGTTTTTTTATCGACAGCAGGATTTGCAATTTTACTCAATTCTTTTTCATCGAGTATCTCCGCTATGATATGAAACACTTCTTTTTGAATATCTCGGTAAGCCCCAACCGGTTCTGCGCCAATAAGGAAAACGCCATATTCGCTTTGTACTTCCGGCATGATTCCTTTAAACATTATCCGGGTACCTTTTTTTTCAAAGAGAATGCCTTTTTTCCAATAATACCGGGCGTCCACATTTGGAGACATCCCATAGAAAAAGATCATTCTTTGGAGCACTTTTCGGAAAAAATATAAAGGCAATCGAACAAAATAGGCCTTTTGCTGCAGACCTTTGGCGGCGATGGCGTAGAGGTCTTCCACAGGATGTGTATCCGGTAAATACTGCGGGGCGACATAAGTGTCCGGCTGATCAGTTTTTTCAAAAATGATTTCCATCTCCCGCATAAGTGCCAGCACCGTTTCTTTTGGAAAGCCTTTTGGGGATTTCATATCCTGTGTAGAAAATACACCATTCGCTACTCTTACGGTATTGTTTAACACATCGTATATCCCTTTAGTGACCCAAACCGGATCGAGGTAAACTTTGTCGTTTAGTTGTTCATCTTTGCCAAAGTAAATGACCAATCCGGAATTGTGTAGCCAACGGGGTAAGGTATAAATTTCGCTGGTCGTCAGGTTAGCTTCAATTTCCAGACAAGCTTTTTCAAAGTCTTTAAGGTCAATATATTTCCCGGTTTTAAGGTGAGCGGAAAAAGGATTTTCGGGATTCTTTTTACCGGGTCTGATTACCTCAACTACTGCATCCCTGACTTTGAGCCAGGCGATGGATTTCTTCTGTTGCGCTTCATCATTAAGGATTTTTTTAAAACAGGCAGCCAGGTCATTACAAAAAAGATCAAAACCCCATTTGAACGGAGAGTTGCTTGCTTCAGCAGCTCCATAAAGGCTGATATAATGATCGCCAGAAATCTGGTAATCCTCCATCCAACGGGTATCGATTCTATGGCGTTGATCTTTATCCACTTTATTTTGAATGATCAGTATCGGGCTGGTAGGCGCATAATGCCGGATATTATCGAGCCAGTATTTGTAGTGATAATGCTGAAGGTCTTCCTTTACCTTGTCTTTTACTTCTGTGGAAAGGATGTTATTTTGATTGGTGTCAGCTTCCCAGAGGAGGATATAAACGGCAAAATTGCTAAGGAATAAGCGGAAGGTGCCATGGTAATATTCCTGGCCTCCGAAATCCCAAATATTTACAGCGACTTTATTTTTTAAAGGTTCAAAAGCGGTGGATGTTTTTCCTCTGGGTAGCCATCGGTTGAGGCGGATGCCGTGTGTAGTTTCGCGGGTTTTATCTAATTTTCCATTTTCGAAAAATTTACTGAGTTGGGTTTTACCGGCACCGCTATTACCGACAAAGATAAGTTTGACATCATCAATTTCCGGAGGGGAACTTTCCGGGACTATACTTTCGGCCGGGGCGCTTTCCTGCTCAATTATTCCTCTGGTCTTATTTTTT
>JBLHJZ010000669.1:0-3113 GCA_047619515.1 Saprospiraceae bacterium
TCGCCAAGCGCTGCATCGGTAAGGTCAATCACCTGGATGAGTCGGGTATCTTCTACTAGACAATTTCCAATCCCTATTGAAAAAGTCAAAATGTGAGTTCCGCCTCCGGCGAGTTGCGGATTGAAAATTCCGTTAATAGAATCCACAATTCCTGCACCACTCCAGGTGGCACCATAAGGAAAGAAGCCATCAAGTTGGTACAATCCATTGTCGATACAAAACGTATCATTTGGCCCGGCCTCAATAGTCGGAGGAGGTACCACAGTGATTTGGGCAATCGTCGTATTCAAACAAGCAAAGTTATTGGAATACGAATAAGTCAAAAAATAAATCCCCTCCCCCCCGGCAAGCTGCGGGTCAAAACTACCATTAATGATACCTGGCCCTGACCAGCTGCCGTTTGGAGGGTTTGCATTGGGGAGTTCAACGGTTCCGGGAGTGTTGCAATAAATGCTGTCAGAAACGACGAGTTGTGGTATAGCATGAACAGTCATGTCTATACCTTTATTATTATCACAACCAGTCATAGGATTTGTATAATAGTAGGTCAATGCATGAATACCCACTCCCGCTATTTGAGGGTTGAAATTATTTCCCTGGATTCCATTGCCTTGCCATGTACCGCCAATAGGAGTGGCAGCACTAAGGCTGATGATGGAAGCATCCTCACAAAAATCATCGCCCAAAGGAACAGTGATGATAGGAAGCTCCTCAACAAAGATTACTTTTTCATCCATCGTTTCGCAGATTCCTGCTCCGAAAGAATAGTTCAGTACATGAAGCCCGACACCTGCGATTACCGGATCAAAAACACCGGCGGCGGAATTGACCCCAGGGCCATTCCAGGTACCGCCGGCTGGCGTACCACTGCTTAGAGTAATTAAGCCGTCGCTGATACAAACAGTCTGATCAGCTCCGGCATCGGCTATTGGGTTTTCAATAATGGTAACAGTAATTAAATCGGTATTGGAACAGCCCGTATTTGGATCTGTAATCGTGTAAATCAATTCATAAGAACCCAAACCCGGAGTATTAGCTACATTGAAAATACCATCGGGGGTGATTCCTACTCCGGACCAGCTTCCTCCCAAGGGGGAGTTGCCAGTCAGCTGAATATCATTTGGATTATCACAAATCGAAATATTCGGCCCTGCCTCAACAGTAGGCAAAGCATTTACAATAATTATTTTTTCATCATAATTTTTACAATTATTAAAATCGGAATAGTTATAGGTCAGGTTATAAACTCCCGGACCTGAAGCCTGCGGGTCAAAAACACTATTGCTTATAATAACGCCCCCATTATCTGAGGCCCATATACCATTTACCGGATTGCCTCCAGTTATAAAAAAAGGCTGAGCATCTTCACAAACAGATTGATTGGCTCCGGCATCAACTACCGGGAGGTCCTCGACAATCACCGTCATGGCACCGGAGGCTGGGCAGACCGCATTATTATATTCGTACATCAATTCGTTGGCACCAATAAGACCAAGAGCAGGATCAAACCAGCCACTTGTACTGACTCCGGTACCAGACCATTCGCCGCCGGAAGGATTGGCATACAACAAAAATCCCGATGCGTTGACACAGGCTGAAGTATCAGCGCTCAGGTCGATCGCACCAGGTTGCAGAACATTAAAAGTATCGGTCAATATACTCGTACCACAGCTATTGGTAGCTTTGACGGTGATGATGTATTCACCGGGTGTATCATAATAAATCCCTTGCGGTCTTTTATCGGTAGAAGAAGAGGGGGTAGCTCCGGGGAATAGCCAATCATAACTAGTAATATCGCTTTGGTTGTCATGAAAGTAAATATCTGAGCCGGTGAAATTAAGGGTGGCTTCTTCACAAAAATCTTCGGTAGCTAATAGAAAAATTTCGGGCAGATCACTGATGGTGATTACCGTATCCCAGGTGACCGTCGTACAGGCATTCGTTGCAAAAAGTGTAATGGTGTAATTCCCGGGCTCCGTAAACTGTATCGTCGCTTCGTTGCTCAGGAATGTCGTAGAATCCATAAATATAAAGCCGTTGATCGGACTTATAAACCAGTACCAGGTCAGGTCAAGACCTTGGGAGAGATTGCTAAAAGTAGCAGTAGTGGGCAGGCACCCATCGTCATTGGGGTCACCGGTAAGCGTTGATAATTCAAAACTTGCATTTGCGGTACCTTCGGTTACAACTGTTATTTCTTCTGAAATTTCTACTGATCCACAGTCTTCACTATTGATGACCATAGTGATCGTATAAGTCCCTTCCAATAGAAATTCCAATTCCAACTCGTATGAACTAAAAACATTACCGTCAAGGATGTTCCAGTCCACTCCGGATACACCAGGAGTGATAGACCAACTGGCGGCAAGATTAGTGGAGCAGTTTCCGTTTTGCACCTCAAAGGTCTCAGAAGTATTGGTAAAAAAAGTACTGCTTTCAAGGCAGGGAAAAGGTTCGCTAATCTCCATGGAAGGAATCGGTGGTGCACTCAATTCTATCGGCTCAATAGTAGCCTGTGAAGAAGCACAGGGATTCACCGCTTCGATCTGTACATCAAATGCATTTTGATAATTTCCTGTTGAAGTAGACATTCCACAAGAAGTTTCTGTAAAGGTATAAGTGAATTCGGAAGGAACATTTTCCTGTGTATAGGAGGCTACCTCCTGGCCACTTATGCGGATAAAATAAACCGTACCGGCGGGATTGGTTTCCGTGTTGGTGATTGGAAAGGTGATTGTGGCTGGAATACACAATCCAACTGTGTTACCAGGGTTGGCTAATCCTACGGAAGGATTGCTACCATTATAAAAAATATAATCTTCAATAGTAACACAGCCGTTGACGCCGGTGACGGTCATTTGCAAATCATAATAGCCGAAGCCATTATAAACATGTGAAATAAAACTGGAGTTGGAAAACGTTGAATTGTCATAGTTTTCGCTTGTTCCGTCCCCCCAGGTGATGGTGTAAGATTGGTTGTATGGATAAGTAGTTGAAGCATTAAAAATAGACAATGTTGCTTGTGCAGCACCACTACAGACTCTTATTTCATTGCCTTCCATCGTTCCGGTACCGGGAATAACCCCGATAGATGCATCCGGTACGCCAAAGAC
>JBLHJZ010000670.1:0-3108 GCA_047619515.1 Saprospiraceae bacterium
TTTATTTCAAGATCAAAACTAATATCCGAACTCGTTGCATCCGATTGATGAATCTCCACAGCAATCACGTTTTCACCAGCTACTAATTGATCGGTTTGAATGGAAAAAGTATTATAAGTCGATTCAGCGGATCCGGCAACAGCTACTGAAGCGTAGCTTTCAAAAGTAATATCACTCGCCGGCATATTGGAACGAAAAAGCTCCTGACCATTTAGATAAACTATTGCGCCATCGTCCCGCAATAAATTGAACGTAAGCAGACCGGAATAATCAGCTACATTATCAATCGTAAAAGTCTTTCTAAAATAAGTCGTCGTATATTTGTCGCCCGAAGTCGGGCCATAAGAAAGAACTGTATTTTCATCCCCATCTCCATAGCCCAATTCCGCCAGACCAGCAATCCAGTTATTATCATCAAAAGCGGGGGTATTCCAAATACTTCCCTGATTTGATCCGTCGTCCAGGTATTTCCATTCCGCGTTTTTCTCGATTATCGTTTCAAAAGTGGCCGCTGACCAGCCTTCAAACTGATGCCCGACACCAGCCACCGCTGATAATTCAAAGGGCAGGTTTTTAAAATACGAACCATTCCAGGGAGAGCCAGGGATTTTGATACCGTTGATATTGATATGTCCGGCATCGTTTGGATAGGTCATGGCCCCTAGATTTACCACTTCTTCCAGACCAAAATGACTTTGTAAATCATCAATCATAAATCCACCTCTTTCCTGGGTAAAGGTGATCAGTTTTTGCACTTCATTTTCCCAAAATTCGACAGTCGGAATGCCATCGCCATAGCTGGAAGTCGTCCCTGTCCATCTGGACACATGATAGGGGACTTCCGCTTCAATGGCAGTCCTTCTTTCCAGAATGGTTTTCGTTACCTGATCAGGATGAAAAGTAGTGTACAGGTGATCGGCAAAACGGGAAGCAAATTGCAGCGCGTACTCCTCATTTTCCAGCATATGATCCAGCGGAACCCGTGCCCAATCATAACCGGAAGGGCTATTATCTGAAGTGAAATAATCAATGCCATTATTGGTAGAACCAGAAAATCCCCGATCAAAATCCACCATAATCCAACGCCATTTTCCGCCAACTGATTTGGGTTTCCATATTTTTTGGTTATGTCCCCAACTGCTATTGCTCGTCCAGATTTCAGAGATAAAAAAGTCTGTAAAATTTTGAACATCTATTAAATCGGTCACTGCCTGGTAGTTTGCATTATCAGCCAAATCCTGGTCAAATAAACTATATAATTCGTTGAATGCCAGCTCATCACCTTCTTCTATATCGCCATTATTTCCTATTAAATCATAGGCATTACTTACCAAGCCAAAATTCTCTTCAATAAACCCTTCGTCAGTTCGGGATCGCAAATTGTGAATGCCCATATACTCGCCATTGACATAGACAATACCTGGCCTGAATCCAGACTTTTCAATGCCCATCGTTTCGCTAGTCAGCCCCTGGCAAAGTCCATCCCTAAATAAGGTGGAACTCCAATCACTGCCCGAAGCTCTCAAAATAAAATTATCGTACTTCCTGCGATCCCGATCAAAGAAAAGCGGATAGTCGATATTATTATTATCGTATTCATTATCGAAATATATGCCCAGCATTTTTTGCGGTAGCACCCATGAATTTTGACCATTTATTTTAGTACCTGCCAATTCATTGATAGCCGCCCGGTTGTTTCCATCATTTTCAAATATTTCAATATTGATGGGATACTCCCAATCAGGTTTGAAATCCTGTACATAAAGTCCAATGTCAGTGTCCCAAAAATATTCCGGATTGGTAGCAATAGAGATTACCGGCAAAGCTCTTTCTTCAAAATTTTCATTAAAAAAGTAAGTATGCGTAATTGTTTTGCCTGGAATGTAATTGGGTTGAAAGACCCTTGCCCGAAGATTGGTGGTAGCTGCAATAGGAATGGGCGAAGTATATTCAGGTGAATTCACTGTCGGAAAAGAACCATCCAAGGTATAACGGATAGTGCCATCAATCGTCGATAAATCCACCTCAATCGGTGTAGAAAAAAAACCTCCCTTTATTGAAAAATGAGTTTGATAGAAAGTGAGGCCATCCGATACCTGGGTATTATTGCTGTTCCCTGGTGTGGGTGCTATAAAAAAACCTATATCTAACGCGCCATCCGAAGCCCGGCCCATCGACACATCGGTTTGCTGAAAACTAAAAATAATACTATCCAAAAGCAAAGTATCCGGATTTGACAGTGCTATTTCTTCGCCTTCTTTGCTGAGTTTAAAATTGGTGTGAAGCCCTGTTTCTGCACCGTCAGCCCAAACCAAAAGAAAGTCATTGGCAGCGACAATGGTATTTTGCGGAAAGCGCCATTTTGCCGGATTTTTTAAATTGTCAGATAAAAAATAACCCGATAAATCAAGCTCCGTATTATAATCGTTGAAGATTTCAATCCAATCACCTGTCTCATCAAAATCAGGATCGACGATAGTGGAAGAATTGGAAGACATCCATTCGTTGATATAAATCTGGGCGCTTGATCTTGAGGTGATAAAGAAGAATGATAAAAGTAAGATTATCGAATGTTTCTTCATTTACGGAATATTTTAACTGAAACAGGTTGGTGGTTTATTAGATAATCGCATAAAGATACTAAATAACTTAAAGTAAAAACCCTGCAAATGAAAATCCCGCAAATGAAAATTCCGCAAATAAAACCCCCGAAGGTTTTCATTAATATAGCCGTGAATAATTAATTTATCTGTCCTAATTAAACCTGAAATCTGCGAGGTTTATCGCTATTTTTATAAGTGACGATATACTTAGTACAGCGTAAAGTAAATATCGTCCGCTTCTGACTATGCCTTTTTGTTGACTCTCTAGGTTGATAATCTGCAGTAATGTCCTTCATTGCAAGGGTTTCATAACGACGACAGACGGCAAAAAATCAGCATCAAATCGGTAAGTTCTTATTTACTGAGTCCTTACTGTAAGAAAAAACAGGAAGCTAGTTTTTATTAACTATTTTAGCGGTTCAATAATTATTTTCCTATTCCTTTATATCAAAATCGCCATGAAGTACTTCCTACATCTTGCCTATAAAGGCACTAACTACCACGG
>JBLHJZ010000671.1:0-3106 GCA_047619515.1 Saprospiraceae bacterium
CCCCTTATCTTTGAGGCATGAAAAGGTTATAAAAACCGATTCTTTTTATTTTATAACAAAATATCATATAGATGAATGCCACAAAAATGAAACCCGCTAAGGAAAACGCCACACCAAGGAAGGCAACAAAAATGGAAGCAATCGTATATACCAAATACGGATCGTCGGATGTTCTTCAACTCCAGGAAGTAGACAAGCCTAGCCCAAAGGACAATGAAGTTTTGATCAAAATATACGCTGCATCAGTAACCGCAGCGGATAGCTTTATGAGAGAAGGAAAGCCATATATTGGCAGGCTTTTTACGGGACTTCTAAAGCCAAAAAATTCTATTCCAGGAACCGGGTTTGCCGGAGAGATTGAATCAGTAGGCAAAGCAGTAAAACTATTTAAAAAAGGGGATTCCGTTTTTGGAGAATCTATCTCAATTTTTAGTACGCAGGCGGAGTATATATGTCTACCGGAAGATGGACTATTGTTGACAAAACCAGGAAATATGACCTATGAGCAAGCCGCAGGTGTCTGTGATGGTCCGTTGACTTCATTGAATTTTCTGGTTGAGCTGGGAAATATCCAGCATGGTCAAAGTGTGCTGATCAATGGCGCTTCGGGAAGTTTGGGTACCGCTGCGGTACAACTTGCGAAGTATTTTGGAGCGGAAGTTACCGGAGTTTGTAGCACTACAAATTTAGAAATGGTGAAATCTATTGGCGCAGATAAAGTCATTGATTATACCAAAGAAGATTTTACAAAAAGCGATCAGACTTATGACATTATTTATGACACGGTGGGGAAGTCTTCTTTTTCACTTTGCAAAAAATCCCTAAAGCAAAATGGCGTCTATGTTTCGCCCGTCCTGAATGGGTCACTTCTTCTTCAGATGATCTGGACTTCAATGATCGGAAAGAAGAAAGCAAAGTTTTCAGCAACAGGCGCTCTACCTGTTTCAAAGCTTCGAATCCTTCTCCAAAAGATTAAAGACCTTATTGAAGCAGGACAGCTAAAATCGGTCATTGATAGAACCTATCCTTTGGCACAGACTGCCGAGGCGCACCGATATGTTGATACAGGACATAAGAAGGGAAATGTAGTGATCACTTTTGAAAACCTTAGCAAATAATTAACAAACTCAACCCAACCCCCACACTAACTTGCCCGTCTATTTTGATATATCAATGGTTTATTCCATCAATTATCAATTTCGAGCTATGCAAAAATATATAATAAAAACCATCCTCGTGTTGTGCTTCCCCTTTTATCTGAACGGCCAAGCCATCTACAGCGGTCACGTTCAGGATGTAACTCACAACGGGGCGATCTCCGGTGTCAAGGTCGAATTATTGCATAGTGCAATCGAAAGTACCAGTAATTATTTTGGAGATTTTTTGGTAAAGAATACGGAAAGAGATAGTGTCATAAAGCCTTTGAATAGCTATCGCTTTTACAATAATTCCATGATCTGGGATGGTGACTTCGATATTGCACTGGAAATATATTCCATTGATGGTCGCTCGGTTGATTGGCAACCCAACCTGGGAAATAGTGGAAGCTATCTATTTCCAAATTTCCCAATTGGTGTATATTTATTGCGGGTCACGACCCAAGACGAGATACAAAGCTTCAAGGCTTTTTCAAATGGTCAAAGAACCGCTATTGCAGATAAAGGAGCGGTCTGGCATCGCTCGGCCGTACCTGCGAAGCCGGATACTTTATTGTTCAGCAAAGATGGGTATTACTCAAGAGCGGTTCCATTATCCGGCAGAGACACTTTACTGACCATCAATTTGCTCAAAAAAATAAATGGGGAACTTCACTATTTCAATGAATTAATTGACCCCATTGCCTTTGAATTGGTCAGTAGTCTTCCATCAAGAACCAATGACGGGCAAGTCGCGTCGGTTAAGATTATTCACAACAGAGATAATGATTTGATGTATTACATGAATACCAAACGGTACGAATATCATTATACTTTTGCTCAGGCTCATCTGGGTTTCAATCAGGGAAACAACGTATTCAATCAAACCCAATACCGGGAGAATGATAAACGATATTTATATGCTGCTAATCTCAATTATTATAAAAGCCTGGATAAGTATGTACTCTATTTGGTCTCAGCGAATGAGATGAGTTGTGAAAACATAAAGATATTATATGATAAAATAGTGGAAACTTCTTACTTGGAGGGCAAGCTTTTTTTGTTTGCGAACCGGTCGGAATTTCTACTTTGCGATGTCCCCAAAATAACATCGGAGGAATTATACGAAGGTCAGAATTACCAGGCTTTAAATCTGGCGGAAAATTATGGCTATTTAAATAAAGTAGATTTAGTCGATTTGGAAGATACTTATTTAGGACGCCACGATATCGTATTACTCAATGGCATTCCAAATGATGTTTCGGTAGTCGCGGGCATCATTACCACGGAATTTCAAACGCCATTGAGTCATATCAATGTATTGAGTCACAATCGGAATACCCCCAATATGGCTTTACGCGATGCCTGGGAAAATGAATGGCTGGATTCCTTTTTAGGGGAATTGGTTTATCTTAAAGTACAATCCGATTCTTTCGAAATGAGAACCGCCACTTTAGCTGAAGCGACTGCTTTTTGGGAGCTTAATGAACCCCAGGGGATTATTGAACTCCCTGTAAATACGACCGTTCAAGGCTTGATTGATCTGCAAGTAGCCGATTATACCTACCTGGATATTATTGGAGGGAAAGCGACTAATTTTGCAGAAATACTCAACGTTTCATTGAATGGAAATCCTATCCCCACACCTGAATCTTCCTTTGCCATTCCCTTTTATTATTATGACAAACATCTGAAAGATTCCGGTCTCGATGTTTTTATCAACGAAATGCTTAAGAACGAGGATTTTATTAATTCGCCGGATATCCGAAAAGCGCGACTGGAAGATCTGAAGGATCGCATTAAGAATCATCCTTTGGATCCCGTCTTAGTTGATTTGATTAAGAATAAAATTAAAAATTTCGAGGATTTTCCTTCTTTCCGCTTCCGCTCTTCTACCAACGCTGAAGATCTGGAATCTTTCTCGGGGGCAGGCTTGTACAGTTCCTATTCTGCAAAGAAAGAAAACCCCG
>JBLHJZ010000672.1:0-3093 GCA_047619515.1 Saprospiraceae bacterium
GCGGGAATGACCGGTACGGCTGAAACAGAAGCAGGTGAGCTCTGGGAGATTTACAAATTGGATGTCGTAGTAATTCCGACTAATCGGCCGCTCGTCAGAGATGATAGGGATGATATGGTTTTTAAAACGGAACGTGAAAAATTTGATGCGGCCATTGATGATATTGTGGGATTGAGTAATGCGGGTCGTCCTGTATTGGTGGGTACGACTTCTGTTGAAATTTCGGAAAAACTGAGCGATAAGCTTGACAGACGGGGAATTCAGCATAATGTATTGAATGCAAAACAACATGCCCGAGAGGCAGATATCGTAGCAGAAGCAGGACGTCCAGGTAAAGTGACCATCGCCACCAATATGGCGGGTCGGGGAACGGATATTAAACTGTCAGAAGAAGTTAAAAAGGCCGGAGGATTGGCAATCGTAGGTACTGAACGCCATGACTCAAGACGTGTTGACCGCCAGCTTAGAGGTCGTTCCGGTCGTCAGGGAGATCCAGGGTCTTCACAGTTCTATGTTTCTCTGGAAGATAACCTGATGCGTTTGTTTCAGTCCGAGCGGATTGCAAAGCTCATGGACAAAATGGGACATAAAGACGGAGAAGTGATTCAACATTCTATGGTATCCAAATCCATCGAAAGAGCACAAAAGAAAGTCGAGGAAAATAACTTTGGTATTCGTAAGCGATTATTGGAGTATGATGATGTAATGAATATCCAAAGGGAAGCGATTTACAAAAAACGAGTGAATGCCCTGACAGGTGAGCGACTCTCTGTAGATATCAATACGATGTTTATGGGTCTTACAGAAAGCTTGGTATCCATACATCGTAATCAGGGGAATTTCGAATCCTTCCGACAGGATTCCTTGCGATTGATAGGGCTTGATCCTAAAATTGATCAGGCGGAGTTTGCTGAAGGTAAAGAAATTGAAATCGTAGCGCAATACCAGGCACAATTTTTAGAGTTTTACGATCGAAAAAGCGGTAAGATTGCAGAAGTGTTGATGCCAGTGATTCAAAATGTTTATGATAACGAAGGACACAAGTATAAGCGAATAGCGATACCTTTTACAGATGGTCGTAAAAGACCGCTCCCGGTTTCTGCCGATTTGGAAGTTGCTATTAAGTCAAAAGGTAAATCGGTGATGCGTGATATCGAAAAAGCAGTAGCGCTATCCATTATAGATGATGAATGGAAGGAACACCTGCGTTCAATGGACGAATTAAAAGAATCTACCCAGGCTGCTTCTTTTGAGCAAAAAGATCCATTGGTGGTCTATAAAATGGAAGCTTATGGGCTTTTCGAAGAATTGATATACCGTATCAATGAAAGTGTAACTTCTTACCTTGCAAAAGGAACGTTGGAGTTTTCGGATGGTCGAACACTTGAAGAAGCCAGAGTACAAAAGACGGATTTAAGTAAAGTACAAATGAACCGAAGAGAGGATGCTGCTCGTCGGGCTGCAGCGGCAGGAGCCGGACAAAGAAGGGAAAAGCCAGAGACTTTTGTAAGAACAGATAAGAAAGTTGGCCGGAATGATGTATGTCCTTGTGGAAGTGGTAAGAAGTATAAGCATTGTCATGGGAAATAGTGGCTCCGATGTTCGGCATTATTTGGTGTTGGGTATTCGGCTTGTTCCGGTGACCGAATACCGAACGACATTCCTGCCGTCAATTCCCTGTATTACGGTTATCTAAAATGATTAATAAAAAAAACCATATAAAAATGACCCGAATAGTTTCCATATCAATGCTCTGTATTTGTTTCTTGACTGCCAGCACCGCCCAGATTAGTGTCAAAGAGGACTTCCCTGTTGACGTAATGATGCGCCGATATGCAGAGGTCAATAGGTCAGAACATTCTGTTGAAGGGTGGCGGATTCAGATTATGGCCAAAACGGATCGTAGTGTGATTGAACGGGCGAAAGAAAGTTTTATATTTGAGTTTCCAGGTATCAGTGTGGACTGGACACATTCCAAGCCATACTATCGATTACGGGCTGGTGCGTTTCTTACCAAAATAGAAGCCATTCGGATGATTCAAAAGATTAAGAGCAAATACCCTGGCGCATTTCCTGTAAAGGATGATATCTCAAAAGAAGAACTCTTGTCGCCATTATAGAAAAGTAAATACTTTCTCCACTTTCTAAACCACAAAAAAGGCATAATGAGCAGAAGAGACACTTTTGCAGGACGTAACATTGATTGGATGACATTAGTGCTTACCCTTGCACTGATGCTCATTGGTTGGTTAATGATCTATGCCGTCAGCTATGATGGCCTACATCCGGAGAATAATAGCTTTGTAAAGGGGGTCGTTGGGAAACAGGCTTTTTTTATTGGCGTTTCAGGGTTTATTATCTTCATCACCTATATCATTGAAAGGAAATTCTGGCAGACCTTTTCCTATCCTATATATGCCTTTGGACTATTGCTGCTGGTCGGGTTGTTTTTTTTTGGCGCTGAAATTAAAGGAGCCATCTCCTGGTATAGGTTTGGGTCGTTTACTTTCCAACCTTCGGAGGTTGCTAAATTCACCACTAGTGTTGCCCTTGCTGCCTATCTAAGCCGGTTCAATACAGATATCAGAACCCTTAAAACACAAGTTACTGCTTTTGGCCTTTTTCTAGTTCCGGCAGGGTTGATTTTGTTGCAAGGTGATGCTGGGTCAGCAATGGTCTTTTCTGCTTTCTTGATAGTACTCTACCGACAAGGTTTATCTGCCAATTTTTATATTGTAGGTGGTGTCTCTCTGACCTTATTACTTCTTGGTCTTGTCTATTCCCCCTTGTCCGTAATCTTAGGATTACTTTTGCTAAGTATGTTAATTTTAATTTTTAACATTAAAAATAAACTATACTGGCTGATTGGTTTTTCAATACTATTAGCAATTACTATATTTGTCTCTTCCCGTGGATATTTCCGTCCTGTTTTTATCACTAACGTAGTCCTCTTTATGGTATTTGCGGGGTATACCTGGCTAGAAAAAAAGAGGGCTCTTATTACCCGCTTAATCATATTCCTTTTCCTTGGTGGCATACTGACTGCTTCCTCTAATTTTGCTTTTAATAATATTTTACAACCTCATCAACAAA
>JBLHJZ010000673.1:0-3090 GCA_047619515.1 Saprospiraceae bacterium
GATGTTTTTAAAACCATCAAATACGGGGTACCTGAAAAAGGGATGATCTCCTGGAAGACGCAACTCCGGCCTGCTGAAATTCTTAGTGTCGCGAGTTATATATTATCACTACAAGGTACTAATCCTCCTGATGCCAAAGGACCTCAGGGAGATTTATATGCGCCGGAGGCGGAAGTGGCTGTGGATTCGATTTCAATGTAAGCGGATTAAACTAATAAATGGATAACTCACCCATTCCCGACAAAGAATCATTTAGAGATCATATCGCCACTGTTGACGAACAAGGAGGGAGGATTTGGCTATACCCCAAAAAACCTTCCGGTAAATTTACTAATTTACGAACCTATGTAAGTTGGGTGCTATTAGCTTTATTATTTGGTATTCCGTTTATTCATATAGATGGTGATCCCTTGTTCTTGTTCAATGTGCTCGAAGGAAGATTTAATCTTTTTGGGATAGTTTTTACTCCCCAGGATTTTCACCTTTTTGCCTTAGCGATGATCACCTTTATGGTTTTTATTGTACTGTTTACGGTAGTATTTGGCCGCTTGTTTTGCGGATGGGTTTGCCCACAGACCATTTTTATGGAAATGGTTTTCCGAAAGATTGAATACTGGATAGAAGGCGATGCCAACCGGCAAAAAAAACTAAACAGCGCGCCCTGGACCAGGGATAAAGTAATAAAGAAAACGGGCAAGCATATTATCTTTTTCCTGATTGCTGTTTTGATTGCGAATACTTTTTTATCCTATATCATTGGGGTGACGCAAGTCGGAGAAATAATAAGAGAACCCATTAATATGCACGTTGGTGGATTCGTCGCCATGCTGGTTTTTTCCGGATTATTTTATGGCGTCTTTGCTTTTTTCAGGGAGCAGGTTTGTATTGTCGTTTGCCCATACGGGAGATTGCAGGGGGTGCTACTGGTAAAAGAATCTATTGTCGTGGTTTATGACTGGATCAGAGGAGAGCCGCGAGGAAAAATCAGGAAACAAAAAAATACTTTCCAGGCTTTGCCTATCGTAGAACAGCCGAAGCCTTTAGGCGACTGTATCGATTGTAAATTATGTGTTCATGTCTGCCCGACGGGTATTGATATCCGAAACGGTACCCAGCTGGAATGTGTCAATTGCACAGCATGTATAGATGCCTGTGATGAAGTGATGGAAAAGATTGGTCGACCTGTTGGTTTGATTCGCTATGATTCTCACGACAATATTGAAAATCATCAGAAGAAAATATTTACCCCCAGAGTATGGGCTTACACTGGAGTCCTGTTGGTTTTAATTATATTTCAAAGCTTTCTTTTTATCAGCCGTACCGATGTAGAAACAATTTTATTGAAAACGCCGGGTATGTTGTTTCAGGAAACTCAAGATGGAAAGATCAGCAATCTCTATAATTATCAGGTCATCAATAAAACATCAAAAACGATTGAAGAAGTAGCGTTTAAATTAAAGTCAACAAAGGGCAATATAAAACTGATTGGGCACCTAAAAACTATTGACAAACAGGAAACAATGAAAGGCTCGTTATTTATTGAAATAGATCCGGGCGAACTAAAAGGCAGTAAAACTGAACTCACGATCGAAGTGTATTCAAAAGATAAATTGATTGATGAAGTCAGTACTTATTTTCTTGGACCCATAAAATAAAATTATGAAACTACATTGGGGTAATTACATCGCCATTTTTTATACCTGCTTCGTGTGTGCAATGATCTTTATGGTCTTTAAATCCACACAAAATAAAATGGATCTGGTACAGGAAAATTATTATCAAAAAGATTTGGATTACGAAAGTTTCCGGTCGAAACGCCAAAATTCGACGGAGTTGTCCGAACAGGTTTCGGTATCATATTCGATAGCCAATAAAGCCATAGAATTATCTTTTCCTGAAGAGATGAAAACACTCAAAGGAAAGTTGATTTTGTTTCGGCCTTCGAATAAATTGTTAGATAAAACTTTCCTGTTAAAACTGGATAAACATTCAAAAATGAGTATCCCCGTAGACGGAGACATTCCTCCTGGGTTGTGGAAAGTTCAATTGGATTGGGAAGCCCAGGGTAGCAATTATTATAAAGAGGAATCTATTGTAATTTAATATTATCCGAATGGAGTACTGGACCGCATTTACCCTTGGATTATTTGGAAGCCTGCATTGCATAGGTATGTGCGGGCCGATTGCGCTGTCCTTACCCTACCAGGATGCTACTAAATTCCGAACGCTGCTAAATGTATTAATCTACAACTTCGGTCGTACGTTTACTTATACGATTATCGGTGTGATTCCGGGTCTCCTTGGCCTTGGTGTTTTTCTCTCGGGATATCAGACAAGTTTATCGATTGCGCTTGGGATACTATTTATATGTATTGCTGTTTTTTCTATCAACCTCGAACGGCAGGTCTTAAAGCTAGCCTGGTATAAAAGATTTAACACTTGGCTCCAGGCTCAATTTAAGCTGCAATTCCAAAAAAGAACACGAACTACCCTACTGAGTATTGGGCTATTGAATGGCTTCCTTCCCTGTGGTATGGTTTACCTTGCTGTAGCCGGAGCCTTCACCCAAAGTCATATATTGGACAGTATGTTGTATATGCTGTTTTTTGGGCTGGGTACTTTTCCCTTGATGGTGATGATGTCATTTTCCGGTAACTGGATAAGCCTGAAATTCCGGAAAAGTCTTTTCAAAATTGCCCCTTTTATTATTTTTTTCTTCGGCGTCTTATTCCTTTGGCGAGGCCTGCAAATCGACTTACCTACAGATATCAACTTTTGGTTAGTATATGGAAAACAGACTATGTGTTTTTGAAGTTGGTAGTCTACAGAATTGCAAATTCTTACCAGTTTAATATTCCTTAATCCCCCCTTCTTCCTGCCTATTGATAAACTTCAACACACCCATTGATAAATCACATTTACAATAGGACTAAATGCCCCTATCTTTGAGGAAAAGTATTAAAATAATTACCTCAATCTAAAAAAACGATCATGAAAAATTTAATTAAAATCACCGTCTTATTATTAGCGCTGGTTTTTGCAACCAGTGTATTTGCACAATCTACGATCGGTTTACGGGCTGGTGTTAAT
>JBLHJZ010000674.1:0-3087 GCA_047619515.1 Saprospiraceae bacterium
ACACCACGCATACCTCCGAAGGCCTGACTTAAGGTCACTTCATCTATTTTCCGATCACCGTGTTCTTTTAGAATTGATTTTAGCTCAGTTTTAACTTTCGCAGATTTCTCCAGGAATTTCTGTTTGAGAGGATCCATTTAAATTTATATAAGTTAGTTTGATAAGATAATGAGTGCTTAACCTTTTCAGGTGACTGTTTGTAATACAAAAGTATAAAAAAACAACTATGTTTCTACATAACGCTTACTACTATTTCAACAGCAAACTCTCCAAATAGTTTTCCAACCCAAGAAAATCAAGCAAAAAAAAAGCAGTTAGAACCTACTTCATTCAAACCGCTTCTTTTGCAGCGTCTTGCTATCAGAATCCTTCTTCTAATAGCGCATCCTCGATTTCTTCCAGTGACATACCACTTTCCTTAAGTTTTGCGATTTTCGCTGCTCTTTCCGCTCTCCATTTTAATCTTCTTTTTTCATAGACTTTCATTTGAGCTTCCGTCAACATCCTTCGGATGGATGCATCCGTACTTTGCTGGATTGCCCTATGCTTGTGTCTGTATTTTTTAATATCCGTAGTTTTCATCCCGGCGATTTCATCAATATTACGCACTTTCCTTTCCTGGATGACTAACATCTCTTTTGCTTGTTTACTATCCAAATCGTAAACTTTGATTAGATCAGCTGTTGCTTCCGATGCGGAAACGTTGTGTTGGCTGAAGGCGCCAACAGATACCATTAAAGTAATAACACCTAAAATCAATTTTTTCATCTGTTTCCTTGTTTTAGTTTATCTGTAAATGAGAAAATAAAAGTACAATTTTATCTTTACAATCTGAGTGTGACCTATTTCCAGCAAAAGTATTTATCGAAATTAGGCAAAAAACCGACAACTTTATACAAAGTACCCACCAATAACTAAATATTAACTGAACGAAGCTCTATATTCGCCGAGAATAGAAAAACAGGGAAGAGGCATAAACGGTTTACAACACTTTATGGATTTAGGAACCCTTCTGGAAAGTCAAATCCCGTTTCTTTTTTCCTATCTTTTCTTCTAAAAAAATAGCCTACCTTTGTTTTAAGAATGAAGTACAAACCAGCACCATGATAATAGTCCAGGATAAATTAGTGAGCGATGATATTATTGCAAAACAATTCATGTGTAACCTCAAGGCCTGTAAAGGTGCTTGCTGTTGGGAAGGAGATTTCGGTGCGCCCCTTGAAGATGAAGAGATTGAAATAATTCAAAGTAATTATCAAAAAATCAAACCTTTTCTTACTAAAGAAGGAAGATTGGCTATCCGCGAGAAAGGGAAATACACTTATTTTGAGGAACCCAAAGAGAACGGAACTACCCTACTTAAAAATGGTGCTTGCGCCTATATGACTTACGACAATATAGGAATAGCCAAATGTGGCATAGAATCGGCACATAAAGCAGGAGCTATTGATTTTAAAAAACCAATATCTTGTCATTTATATCCTATACGGATAAACAAAGACGATCTATCCAATTTTGAAGCGCTCAATTATGACATATGGGATATCTGTTCTGCGGCCTGTAAAAAAGGAAAAGAGGAACAAATGCCGGTTTATAAATTTGCAAAAGATGCGCTAATTCGCAAATACGGTGAAGCATTTTATGAAGAATTGGATGCTGCTGCAAAGTATCTAGACAAGGCTCAGAAGTAACGCCTAATAATATATAAAGTCCTCAATTGCTTAAAATTTTGATTTTGAGCACTAAACCCATTACCTTTGCCTCGATTTTTCCGAGAGTAGTTTTTTTTCTATGGGATTGCCCTTGAATTTTACTGCTAGAAAAGTGTATATGTTAAAGAAAATCAACATTTTACACTTTTGAAAAACTATAATTAATTAACAACGTATAATATTAAAAACACCTTACTAGAATGGCGCTAATAGGAGAAATTAGAAAAAGAAGCTGGTTGTTGATCCTTTTCATTGGATTAGGTCTGGCTTTGTTTATTGTAACAAGCATGTTTGTGGGTAACCAAATTCCTTTCCTTGGATCCCAAAACTCAACCGGAAGTATCGATGGTCAGGAAATTGACTGGAGCGAATTTGTAAATGCTGAAGAAGCGCTCAAAGGGAGTGGTGATATATATGCCCAGCGAAATGCAATCTGGAATTTTTTCATTGAAGATGCATTGGTACAAAAAGAAGCGGATGCACTTGGATTATCAGTAGGCGAAGATGAGTTGAATGAACTTCAATTTGGCCCCGGATACAGTCCTATCATTTCTGCACGATTTACAGATCCGCAAACTCGCCAGATTAATGTCACCCAATTAAATCAAATACGCGACGCATTGAATACGGGGGATATCAATCAGGAATATTTGCAATACTGGAATCATCAGAAAAGGGAAATTATCAAAGAAAAGCTTCAAGCCAGGTTGAATGCTTTGGTTAGCAAGTCTATTTTTACCCCTACTTGGATGGTAGAACAAGCTTTTGTTGACAAAAGCCAGACCGCTACTTTTGAGTTTGTCAAAATCCCTTTTGATGAAATTGACAATAGTGAGGTGACGGTAGCAGATGATGACCTTAAGAATTATCTGGCTGATAATAAGACACGATACTATCAGGATCAACAGACCCGTAAATTGGACTATATTGTTTTCAATGTAGCGCCTACCAGTGATGATACGCTGGCGATGAAATTGGAAATGACCTCCATGGCAGAGCAATTCGCAAAAGCTACAAACGACACTATCTTTACAGATGCTAATCAGGGCACTTTAGATCCTAGATACCTGTCAAGGTCAGTAGCCAATGAAATGAGTCCCAGGAGTATTTTGACAGAAGTACTCGCTGATACCTTGTTCAATGCTCCGATAGGTGCAGTGGTAGGGCCAATCATTGAAGATAACCAAATGAAGATCGCAAAATTAGTCGACCGTAGAGTGATGCCTGATTCTGCAACTTCCCGCCACATACTCATCAATGCTACCTCTCCACAAGAATTTGCCGCAGCACAGACTAGAATTGATAGTTTTAAAAGGGTAATAGAATCGGGAGCTGCTTCATTTGATTCTTTGGCAGTAAGATTCAGCCAGGATCC
>JBLHJZ010000675.1:0-3083 GCA_047619515.1 Saprospiraceae bacterium
AAACGCTATATGACAGAAGTGGTTTGTAATGAGTTGTTAATGCTAGGAAATAAGTAATTACCATTCCATGCTCCCCTTCTCATATTGGGGAAGGGGGTAATGGATGGAGTTTATAGGGTGGAATAAAAATGAGATTGAAAAAGGCCTTATTATCCATCTAAATCGCCTGTGAGTTGGCGATTATAATTACTAATTTTGTTCCAATGATCGAAACACCTACCATACAAGCTTTATTAAAAACTCATTTCGGATATGATAGCTTTCGCCCGAATCAAAAAGAAGTCATTCAAAACCTTTTAGATGGTAAGGATACGCTTGCTATTATGCCAACCGGTGGCGGAAAATCGCTTTGTTTTCAGCTTCCTGCAATTTATTTAGAAGGAACAGCAATCGTTATTTCCCCTTTGATTGCATTAATGAAAGATCAGGTTGATGCCCTGCGCGTAAATGGCATAAAGACTGCGTTTTTTAACAGCAGTCAGCCACAAGAGGAGCAAGAGCAAACACTTCGAGATTTAAAGAATAATGTTTTAGATTTATTTTATGTCGCACCGGAAAGCCTCTTTTTATTAGAGTCGGCTTTGATGGAAATTAAAATCAATTTGTTTGCGATAGATGAGGCTCATTGCATTTCTTCCTGGGGTCACGATTTTCGACCGGCATATACCAAACTCGGAATGTTGAAAATTCAATTTCCAAATGTACCGGTTATCGCACTTACGGCAACAGCAGATAAGGCTACACAGGATGATATAATTGCACAATTGGCTATTCCGAAGGCGAAAAAATACATTTCTTCTTTTGATCGGAAAAATCTGTATTTGGATGTGCGATCAGGGCAGAATCGAATCAAACAAATTCTTGAATTTTTAAGAAATAAAAAGGATGAAAGCGGAATTATATATTGTTTAAGTAGAAAGAGTACCGAAAGTTTGGCTGTCAAATTAAGAGCAGCTGGTTTTGATGCAAAGGCATATCACGCCGGTTTGAGCGCCCAAGACCGAACCGAGGTTCAAGATGATTTTGTAAATGATGTTACCTCAATTATTGTTGCTACGATTGCCTTTGGGATGGGAATCGACAAAAGTAATGTGCGTTGGGTGGTTCATTATAATATGCCTAAAAATATTGAAGGTTATTATCAAGAAATTGGTCGTAGTGGAAGAGATGGTTTACCTGCACATACACTATTGTTTTATAGTTTTGCTGATGTAATACTGCTTCGGAAATTTACTCAAGGAACGGCAACGGAGGAATTTCAATTAGCTAAACTAGAACGTATGCAGCAATTTGCGGAGGCATTAAGCTGCAGGCGAAGAGCATTACTATCCTATTTTGGAGAAATAATTTTTGAAGATTGCGGAAATTGTGATGTTTGTAAATCCCCACCCACATATTTTGACGGAACCTTGTTGGCTCAAAAAGTATGCTCTGTAATAAGGCGCTTAAACGAACAAGAGGCGTTAGGGATGGTTTTAGATGTATTACGTGGGGCTAAAAATGCTGGAGTATACGATAAGGGCTATCAAAACATAAAAACCTACGGCGCTGCCAAAGATGTCGCTTGGCTTGATTTACAGCAGTATGTTATTCAGTTATTAAATCAAGGCGTATTGGAAATTTGGTTTCACGAGAACGGAAGATTGTTGTTAACCCCCCTGGCGAATAAGATTTTATTTGAAGGAGAAACAATACAACTTGCGCATTTAAACCAGAAAACAGCAGAAGTTGAAAAGGCGGACAAAGAAGTAACGCCAATAGAAGGTTTATTAGAAAAACTGAAAGCCTATCGGTATGAGGTTGCAAAAGAGACTGGCGTTCCAGCCTATGTTGTTTTTAGTGATGTGAGTTTAAAAGATATGGTAGACAAGCTACCGTCTAATGAAGAAGAATTTTCAGAAATAACTGGTGTGGGTCAGGCTAAATTAGAGAAGTATTCAGAATCGTTTCTAAAGTTGATCGCAGAACATCAAAAAGTACAGGTTTCAAAAACTAAAAAACCCAAAAAAGGAAACGGTAAAAAAGGGGATACCCATAAAAAGAGTTTTGAATTATTTCAGGATGGATTTTCAGTAAAAGAGATTTCAGAAAAAAGAGATTTAGCAGAGACGACGATTTACGGACATTTAATGAAGGTGCATGAGTTGGGAAATGAAATTGATTTATACCAATTAATCCCTTCCGAAGAGATAGAGAAAATTCAAAATGCCCGTGAGAAAGTAGAACAGCCCGAGGCATTAAGGTCATACTTCGAATATTTTGAAGAACAGATACCTTATTGGAAAATCAAACTGGCACTCTATTTAGGAGAGAATTAAATTAGGAAATTTTAGAATGAATCTGGGGCGCTTTTGCAAAGCGTACGCATCTTTCTTAGCATTTGCAATGCCCTTTCCCGAAATGGCAGAAGTCTCTTACCGCTTTGGGATAACTGCCGAAAACCAAAGACATCAATTACTTTTAGTCAAAAATTATATCAGGATTGACGACGGTATCAAGTTTTTCAATATAAGTTGGTTCTAGTAAAGACAATCCATATTGATAGGAGGCATTCATCCAGCCAAAGCCCTCTTGAGTTATATATTCGAAATCGGTACCAACATTGCCATACTCTGCAAAAACTTTATGGGTAGCAGCAACAACATCGTACTTTTCAGGAATGGTTCCGTTGTAATCCACGGCGTTTTTAGTAATCATAAACAACCATCTATAAACAAGTTCCTGTAGCTCATCGGTGAAACCATAATTAAGCAGGCCTCTCCAAATCATCATTTGATGTGGCGCCCATCCATTAGGATAGTCCCATTGACGTGCGGGTCTATTATCCGATATTTCACCTCGACTTTCGGCAGTGCAACCTGCGATACCACCATTTTCTTTTAAAAGAGGGATAGCCTGTTTTACAATCGCTTCGGCCTGAGCTTGTGTTGCGATTTTTGACCAAAGAGGAGCAAAGGTAGTTGCTGCAACAAAATCGGACTGGGTTTTATTTATGAAATCGTAATCGAAATACATTCCTTTCTCTGCATTCCAAAGGTATTTGTCTATGAGTTGTTTTCTTTCAGCCGAAAGTTTTAACCAAT
>JBLHJZ010000676.1:0-3076 GCA_047619515.1 Saprospiraceae bacterium
ATCGTTTTATTGGAGGAGGTTCCGTTTCGGCTAATATTTTGCAAAAAACCAATTCTAGTTTAAAAGCAGTATTTAGAGGTGGTATTGATTTTTATAATCTAAAAACAACAGCGTTATTTCCTAACTCACTACAGTTTCAAAGAGATGGTGCCGGATTAAACGGAGTATCTGTTCAAGGATATACAAGAAATATCAATACAAATTTATCCTTTTCCTTAGTCCACAATTTATTTCTCACAAACGGTTCAAGTTTCACCACTTCTGTAGGTATCACCCAAGAGGATTTTGACCAAAATACCATTCTTGGAATCGCAAGTGATTTGATTGGTTCTCAGACAAATCTTGATCAAGGAGGATCAAGAAATGTTACTCAAAATAGATTAATTCAACAGGATAAAGGATTTTTCATTCAGGAAGAATTCAACTACAATGATCAATTCATCGCTACTGCTGGATTCAGAGCAGATAAATCTTCTAATAATGGTGATGTAAATAAACTATACTATTATCCAAAAGCAAATATTGCGATTAACTTACACAATTTTGATTTTTGGAATGATGATAGTCCATTAAACCAGTTTAAAATCAGAGCTGCCTATGGAGAATCTGGAAATTTTGCAACTTTTGGTTCTAAGTTTACGACTTTAAATTCAACTATAGTTGGTGGAACTGCTGGTGTATTCACGCCATCGCTTTTAGGTAATGAAGAGGTAGGACCGGAAAGACAAAAAGAATTGGAATTCGGTATTGATTTAGAATTCAACCGAATGATTTCTTTGGATGCAACCTATTATATTAAAAAGGTTGAAGATTTATTGCTTAACGCTAATGTTCCTACTTCTTCCGGTTTTTCAAGTCAGGTGACCAATGCTGCTGAATTAGAAAACAAAGGTGTTGAATTAGGTTTGAGCCTTAATCTTATCAATACTAAGGATTTAAAATGGAGGGCACGCTTTGGTTGGTGGACAAATGATGCAGAAGTGACTAAATTGGATGTTCCGGCATTTACAACTGGAGGTTTCGCAAATTTCTTAGGAAACTACATGGTCAAAGAAGGGTTTAGCCCAACGACGATTATCGGTGTCGGTGCTGATCCTACTGTTACTTTAAATGGTGATGGTGCTCCTACTCTACAGGTTTTTGGAAATGGAGAAGCTGATTTTCAATTGTCCTGGAGCAATAATCTTTCCTATAAAGGTTTCGAGCTGAATTTCTTATGGCACTGGAAAAAAGGAGGTGAAAACATCAACCTCTCTACCCTTCTTTTTGACTTGAGTGAGACCACTCATGATTTCGATAAAATCGACTTGGATCCAGCTGGTGTGCTAGGAAATGGTAATTATCGACTAAGTCAATTAGGTTCTAACACGGAACCCTATGTTGAAGATGCCGGCTATATCAGATTACGTGAAATCGGATTGTATTATACACTCCCAGAAACATCACTTCCTGGTGATGCTATGGTAAAAATAGGTTTCTCAGGAAACAATCTGATCAATATATTTGATTACAACAGTTATGATCCTGAAGTTTCTAACTTCGGTGGTGGTGGATTATCTTCTGGAGTGGAAGTAACACCTTTCCCATCTTCTAAGAGATTTGATTTTCACCTGATTGTAAACTTTTAATTAAATTTAAAATACAGAAATAATATGAAAAATTTAAAATATATTTTATTCGCCTTATTACTTACCCCGATGGTAAGTTGCGATATCGAGGATCTACCGAATCCGAACGGATCCAGCATCGCCGGATTTGATAAAGACGCTACCAAAAGTGCCCTTCAGACTTTGGTAACGGGAATGGAAGACCTTCTTCGCCAGGAAACTGGTTTCTATTACGATGTTACGTCCATTGTTGGAAGAGAATATTACTTTTTTACCGGATCGGATCCTAGATACACTGGAGAAGTATTGGGAAAAGAAGCTGCAACATTAGACAATGCAGGATTTTATGGTACCCGTCCATATTTTGGTCGATACAGAACCATTAGAACTGCTAATGTTTTAATTGATGGGGCTACCAATTCTTCGCTAATCACTGCGGAAGAGTTAAATGGATATCACGGTTTTGCCAAGACCATGCAAGCATATGAATATCACCTTGTTGCTAATCTGCAATATCAAAATGGTATTCGAATCGATGTAAAAGATCCTGATAATTTAGGTGGTTTTGTTTTATATGATGATGCGCTTGTAGCAATCAACCGATTACTTGACGAAGCAAGAACAGATCTTCAGGCAGCTGGTGGAACATTCCCGTTCAATCTTTCCGGGGCAATGGCGGGATTCGACACTCCTGCAACCTTCATACAATTCAATCGTGCACTGAGTGCAAGAATTTCTTTATACCAGGGCGACAAGACGGAAGCCTTAAATAGACTTGGAGATTCTTTCATGGATTTGGCGGGTGATCTTAATGTTGGACCTGCAAGATTTTATTCAACATCCGGTGGAGATTTTGCAAACAACCTATTTCGAACGCCTGATCAATCTGATGCGCTTATTGCACATCCTAGTTTTGTAAGCGATGCGACTCCTAATGATGACCGTTTGTCAAAGGTTGTGGAACGTCCTTCCGGAACACTTGCCCTAGATGGATTACAAGGTGACTACGATGTTTGGGTATATAAAACACTCAATGACTTTGTTCCTTATATGAGAAATGAAGAATTGATTTTAATTTATGCTGAAGCAAACGTTGGCAGTAATAATGGAGAGGCAGAAACAGCGATCAATGTTATCCGTAATGCTGCTAACATTGGTGATTATTCTGGTGCGACAGACGCCGCATCTCTACTGAATGAAATCCTTTATCAAAGAAGATATTCTCTTTTTGGAGAAGGTCATCGTTGGGTTGATAACAGAAGACTAGGTCGCCTAAGTGATCTTCCTCTAGACCGTGCTGAGGATGATGTGTGGGAGCAATTCCCAAGACCTGTTTCTGAAATAGAATAATAAAACGGATAATAAAACGGATAATAAGTTACAATATAACCGGAGGCTGTGCTCAATGAGTACAGCCTTTTTTTTATTTTTATGTGCTATGCCAACAAAATCAAAAATTGTATCTTGAA
>JBLHJZ010000677.1:0-3072 GCA_047619515.1 Saprospiraceae bacterium
TGGGATCTATAAAAGTGACCTGAGTTTTAAAAGTTTTATCGGGTAGGGAAGGAGTGCTAAACTCAATGGTATTTCCCATCGCAATATTTTTAAGATCCTCTTCGTAAGCATCGAAGAGCACCCAAATCTTATCCAGGTTCATCAAGTCAAAAAGCACCGACCCCTGTTTGATGTAATCCCCGACAGCAACTCTGCGATTGGTGACTATACCAGAATTAGCCGCATAAATATCAAAGGTCTCCCGGATTTCTCCACTTTTTTCTATTGCCGCTATCGTGCTATTCTCTATTTTCCAATAGCGCAATTTATTCCGGGTAGCCTCCAATAATCCGGGGGAGATTTCCTGCAGTTTGATCGCTTCCAATAATTCCTTTTGAGCGGCAATTAACTCAGGAGAATAGATAGTTGCGATCCGTTGCCCGGTATTGACCTGCTCTCCGGTAAAGCTCACATACAGCTTTTCGATCCTTCCGGGTACATGAGCTACCTGGCTGGAAGCCTGGCGTTCGTCTGCTTGCACTTTTCCGGAAAGGGTGATTGTTTTTCCAGATTGCTTGGTACTGCTTCCGATAGTGGTCGTTTGAATTTGTGCTAATTTTACGGCAGCTTCTGTCATTTCGAGCACCAGGGGATCACCGGAAGTTTTAGATTCCAGCGGGATCAAATCCATTCCACAAATCGGGCATTGTCCTGCTTCGGGTTGACGAATTTGAGGATGCATCGAACAGGTCCAGATGGTTTCACTTTCCGGAGATTGTGCAGGATGAACGTGCGTCATTTTTTCCTCGACAGACGTATTATTTTTATTCCTGGCAAAATACCCGATGGCTATTCCCAGAGCGATGGATACCAGTATGATGCTTATTATTTTTATATTACTATTCATTTTGAAATAACTTTATAGCGTAATTAATCGCTCAATATTATTTTTCATCAAATGACTATCAATGATCGCTTTTAACAGTTTCAAATCATAATTATTTAACTCGTTAACTAACTGGATAATTTCATCAAACCTTTCTCCTTTAACGCTGTAAGTCGTCTGTAAAATGTCAATAGTAGCAGTAGTGATCACGATTTGCTTTTTATATAATTCATTTTGTAATCTGGCCGTTTCAAAATTGGTATATGCTTTTTCAATATTCGCATGGTATTGAGATAATAGATTCGTTTTTTGATCGTCGAGTGCCTGAATTTTTAATTGCTCTTCTCTTTCTTTGGCTTGAAATTTTTTCTTGTAGATCGGAATTTTTACCGTGGCTTTTATCTGAAGAATATCCCTGCCATTATGATCAGGTGTAGCATCTGTTCTTTTGTCGACGAAGATATAATCCAGGCCTGCTCCGAAGACAGGTTTTTGTGCAGCTTTATTTAAGAGAATTGCATTTCTGGATACTTCCTGTTTTAGGCCATACATTTTGATCATAGGATGATTGGATCGGATATTACTGATCAACGAATCTTTGTTGAAAAGTAATTGTGCAAAATCAAGACTATCCTTAAGTAAAATAGGTGTATCCGTATTTTGGTTCAGCAATTGGTTCACTTCTATCCCTGGAATTGCTTTTTTATTTTCGAGAATACGAATTTGTTGCTGGAGTTCTTCGAGTTTAAGCTGAACTCTTAATACATCGGCAGCACTTCCTTTCCCTGTTTCGGTTTTCACCAAAACGATTTGCTCCAGCGATTTCAGAATTTTGATATTTTTATTTAAAATTCCCTGCGTTTTTTCTAATTCATATAATTTAAAAATAGCGTTTTTGATTTCATAGCGGAGTTCCAGTTTTTTTAAATCAAGTCGTTCGTATAATACCCGGGCTTTTGAAACTTCCAGCTGTTCCATTTTGTCAAGGGTCCCTGACCAGGGAAACATCTGGGCGCCGCTCAGTCTCAAAAACTGTCCACCGAGTCGGGTCTCCACGGGTAAAGGAAAAACCCCTGCACTGAATTCAGGATCGGGAAGTTGGTTCACCTGTTTCGCTTTTTCAAGTGCCGCCAGATATTCGGTATTTAAAATACGAAGTTCCAGATTATTTTCATAAGCTTTCTCCACTAACTGGTCGATTGATTGCGCCAATACCCAATGAAATCCCAAGGAAAGAAAGACGGCACTTATTATCATTTTTTTGTTACTCATATATCCTTCTTTTTAGGTTGAAAATGATGTTGAATCCGCCACTTCCATTCTTGCCATAGCGAGTATAACACGGGTACAGTAAACATTGTAATGATTTGTAGTGTCATCCCTCCGAAAGAAGGAATAGCCATAGGCAGCATGATATCTGAGCCTCTACCGGTAGAAGTCAGTACCGGTAATAAGGCCAGTATAGTAGTCGCAGTGGTCATCATAGCTGGCCGGACTCTTCGGAGACCTCCTTCAATTACCGTCTCCCTGATTTCCGTTATAGACTGAGGTTTATTTTTTTCAAAACTATCTTTTAAAAAAGTGGCCACCAAAACGCCGTCGTCCGTAGCGATGCCAAAGAGCGCTAAAAATCCAACCCATACCGCAACACTAAGATTGATCGTATGGATTTGAAACAAGTCCCTCATATTGCTACCGAAAAATTCAAAATCTAAAAACCAAGGGGTACTGTACATGCCGATCATGATAAATCCTCCGGAGAAAGCAATAAATACCCCGGTAAAAACCATTGCTGAAATGGTCACTGATTTAAAATGAAAATAAAGAATCATAAAAATGATGGCTAATGCAACCGGTACCACAATACTCAGCCTTTTGTTTGCCCTGACCTGCTGTTCGTAATTACCGGCAAATCTATAACTGATTCCTGCCGGAACTTCCAAAACCCCCGAATCAATTTGTTGCTGCAAGTAGGCCTGCGCTTTATTGACGACTTCTACTTCTGCATAGGTATCTTCCCGGTCAAACAGGACAAAACCAATCAAAAAGCCATCTTCACTTTTTATAGATTGCGGCCCTTGTTGATAACGGACAGTAGCGAGGTCACCCAAAGGAATCTGGCTGCCATTAGCAGCAGGAAGATAGATCCTTTTTAAAATATCCGGATCATTCCGCAGTTCCCGGGGATAGCGAATACTTATCGCATA
>JBLHJZ010000678.1:0-3065 GCA_047619515.1 Saprospiraceae bacterium
GGCAAGGGAAAGGACAGCCATTATCGGCCTGTTCTGGGTCAGGAAGTAAAGTAAAGGCCAACCCCTGGTACTTAAGAGCATGTTAGCAGTTTAGCATTTGATCTGCAAACGCCATTTTTTCGTTTATACTTCGTCTCAAAAATCCTCATTATGCTATGGCATAATTCCGGTTTTTGTTCCTCGTCTAAGCAAAAAGCTGTCAGTTTTCGGTTCAAAGCCCAAACTTCTAACCTACTCTATAATTATTTCGGTTTTTTAAACTTAATTAATTCATGAAAAATTTAATTGTTGTTGTAGCATGGATGCTGCTGGCAGGTATTTGTATTGGGCAGACCTCCATGGCTGGTAGGGTACTGGATGTGGACGGAAAACCAATCGTTGGCGCAAATGTCGTTATTCTAAAAACGAATAAAGGGACAATGACTAATGAAGAAGGTAGGTATGAGATTAAAAATGTAGCAAAAGGAATTTATACTACCCGGATTTCCCACGTTAGTTATCGCACGCTGATCAGAAAGATTGATATATCTGATGAGGTACAGCGCTATCTATTGAATGTCCAATTGATTGAAATCCCTTTAGAATTGGATGCCCTGACCATAAAGGCAACCCGGGCCGGTGATAAGACGCCGATGACTTATACGAACCTGAATAAAGGCGACATTGAAGAAAGTAACCTGGGACAGGATGTACCTTACCTGTTGCGCTGGACACCTTCAACAGTGGTAACTTCGGATGCAGGGACAGGCATAGGGTATACAGGAATTCGAATCCGTGGAACTGCTCCATCCAGTATCAATGTGACGGTGAATGGTATTCCAATGAATGATTCGGAGTCGCAAGGAGTATTCTGGGTAGACCTTCCTGATTTTGTTTCTTCGACGAATGATATTCAAATTCAGCGGGGCGTGGGCACTTCAACGAATGGTGCCGGGGCATTTGGCGCCTCTATTAATTTAAACTCCAATAAGCTCAATAGCAAGGCTTATGGAAGTATGAGCGGATCGCTGGGCTCTTTTAATACCTGGAAATCCAATGCCTCCTTTGGTACTGGTCTGATTGATGAGCGCTTTGCCTTTGATGGCCGTATTTCAAAGATTCAGTCCGACGGTTATATTGATCGGGGGAGCGCTGATCTGGAATCTTTTTATTTGTCAGGAGCGTATTTAGGAAAAAAGAACTCGCTTAGATTTAATGTGTTTAGTGGGCACGAGGTTACTTATCAGGCCTGGAACGGCGTACCGGCACAGTATATCGACGATGATGTCCTCAGACGTACCAATACTGCAGGTACTGAGAAATCCGGTGCGCCTTATGATCGTGAAGTGGATGACTACGAGCAAACCCATTACCAGGCATTTTATATCAATCAAATCAATCGTAATCTGAGTTTTAATATCGGCTTGCATTATACTAAAGGCAAGGGGTATTTTGAACAGTATAAAGCAAAGCAAAAACTGACCGATTACGGTATTCCGGATATTTTAGTCCAGGAGTTTTTTTTCTTGCCAGGAATTGATCCTGCTTTTATTGAAAACTTTCTGGACAATGAGGATATATCCGTAGATCAATCCATCACCGTGAACCAAATGGGCGATTCCCTGATCCGGGCCACTTATAGTTTTACAGAAACGGATCTGATCCGACGACGATGGTTGGATAATGATTTTTACGGGACTACCTTCTCTTTGGATTATACCAGTGACAGCCGAAAACTGGCCTTTATTTTCGGCGGTGCCTGGAATCAATATGATGGTCGCCATTTTGGAGAAGTGATCTGGGCAAAGTATGCAGGGGATAGTGAAATCAGAGATACCTATTATGATAATGAGGCTACAAAGAAAGATTTCAATCTTTTTGGTAAAGTGAATTACCAACTGACCAATGCGCTCAATGGATTTCTGGATTTACAATTCCGGCAGGTGGATTATACCTTAAATGGGCTTGATAATAACAGAACGAGCATTGACCTTTCTGATCAGTTAAACTTTTTCAATCCCAAGGCAGGCTTGATTTATGATCTGGATGAAAAAACCAGATTTTATGCGTCTTTCGCAGTAGCTAATCGGGAGCCTAATCGCAGTGACTATACGGAGGCCAATGCCGGTACGCTCCCTGAGCACGAAACTTTGTATGATACAGAAATCGGGTACCAGCAGCGCTTTGAAAAAGCAGCTTTTAGTGCCAATGTTTATCATATGTTGTATAAAAATCAATTGGCATTGACGGGGCAGATCAATGATGTGGGGGAAGCGATACGGACGAATATCGAGGATAGTTATCGTTTGGGATTGGAATTAACGGGGGCTATTGAACTGACAAAAGGCATGGATTTGAATATCGCGGCGACTTTTAGCCAAAACAAAATTTCTGAGTTTACGGAGTATAGAGACAACTGGGACACCGGGGGGCAGGATGAAATTTTACATACCGATTCTGACCTTGCTTTTTCACCAAATGTGATTACTTCCGGAGAACTGGAATATGACTTTTTAAATAATAAAAATGATAAATCCCTGAAAGTGGCCTTGCTCGGAAAATACGTAGGAAAGCAGTACATCGACAATACCTCCAATGAAAATACTATCCTTGATCCTTACTTTTTTAGCGATCTCCGACTGCGTTTTACGATCAAAACCAAGTTTGTAAACGAGATCGGAATGACCTTTTTGGTTAGAAACCTATTGGATAATAAGTTTTCCTCCAATGCCTGGACTTACAGATATCAGTCAGCGGATTACGATGGTCGTCCGGATGATCCTTATACCCGATTGGAGAGCGGAGATACTTATAATCTCACTGGGTTTTACCCGCAGGCGGGGAGGAATTTTCTGTTTGGTCTGAGTTTGAAGTTTTAGCGTGTTGAGTGAGGGTATTGTAAAAGATGAAATTTTGAAATACCTAGGCTGGTAAAACGAGCACCTTAGTTTTTTTCGCTCTATCGCGTTTTTACCACATAGACCATATAGGAAGTTTCACATCCATACGGATACGTAGAAAACATAGAGGATTGCTAAAGCAATTATTGGTGGATGTGTTCTTTGTATGTATGTGTTCTATGTGGT
>JBLHJZ010000679.1:0-3062 GCA_047619515.1 Saprospiraceae bacterium
GGCAGGCAGTCGGTAGGTCTCCTTCTATATCAACATCTACATTCCCATTAATGGTCGCTCCGCAGCTGGTAATCCCGGCTTCTCCCATTTCATCATAAAAGGTACACCATAAAGGGGCATCATTGGGATCTCCCATATCGACGCCCCAGGAAGCATTAGTTGCTACGACAAATGCACCTTCACCGCCATTCGAGTCATTATACTTTATCCGGGCATCCAGCGCATAAGAATAAGCTGCTAAGACGGCGGCTTCATTGGCATTAAAGTCATTTTTAATAAGCATTATTTTTACATGCCAGTTGACTCCGGTTACCCCAATTCCATTGTTTCCCTTTGCACCAACAATACCCGCCACCGAAGTGCCATGTCCTCCATTGGCGGCTATATTATCATCATTTGTAACGATACTCCATCCCCGGTAGTCATCGACATAACCGTTATTATCATCATCGATACCATTATTAGGAATCTCGGCATAGTTGATCCAGAGATTATCCCCAAAGTCCTGATGATTTAGGTCAATGCCACTGTCCAATACTGCGACAACTATGGTGTCTCCAAGTGGGGTTACCCCGCCGGTTCCGATATCCCAGGCAAGTTCGGCATCGATATCTGCGTCTACTGTTCCGCTACTTGAACCATCATTGATATATTGCCATTGGTCTGAAAATAAGGCATCATTTGGAGTGGTGGCTCTCATTTTTACCAGGTGGTTGAATTGCGCAATCTGAATATATTGATGATGGTTCAAATATTCCACAAATCTATTCTCGTTGATGGTGTTAGGATCGAAATGTAATAACCAGATATTGAGTGATTTGGAAACCTGTTCAATTGCCTTGAGCTGTGTCGGCTTCCGTTGAAAATATTGAAGCTGAGCAATAATAGTTGCTACCTCTACTCCTACAGCAGGCTGGATCAATACATCTCCAGGTACATGATTAAGCCGCTGTGCGAAAAGGCCTGAAGTGAAAAGGACGCAGGCTATTAAAAGTAAGGAAAGTTTATTCATAGGAACATGGAATTTAGTTAAAAGACTCTATATAGGGTTGTTTGTCGTCAGAGCAAAAACGAATGGCAAAAACCTGAAACCTGATAAAGTCTATGACTTAGTTTTTCAAAGCTCTATATTACTCAAATCGTTCCAATTTTGATGCCTTTAATCTGACAATTTTCCATTTGTAATAAAATATAGATTTTCAGAAAATAAGGGTTTACAGCAATTCTCACTTTAGCCTTTATCCCAAAGGGATAGAACTTGAATAGCCGCTGATGAAATCAGTGGCAAATATAAGAAGAGTCCCGGAACCCAGAATGGGTTCAATTTTCTACCTTTTTACATTGAACCACTTCATGGTTATTAAAGGCATTACATTTTTCCACCGATTTCATCGGTGGTTATTCTCATTGAATCCCTTCGGGATTTCTTGGTTCGCTAAAATGAGAATTACTGGGAGCTTTACACCATTTTGAAAGCAAAACACTTTTCATTCCCCGGTTAAATCGGAATTTCCTTACACGCAACATTGTTAAATTTTTCATAAATAGCAGTTAAAAAAGTATCCGAAACTACTTTATTGCATCAAAAGTCAGTCAGGAGAGCGCTGAAAAGAAATAGGCACTAAGCTTGTATTTGTAAATGAAAAAGCTGAAAATGAATAGCTTAGATATAACCTTTTTTTATATAAATTATTTTAAACGGCTGAATGCTATTAAGTCCCGTTTAAAAAATAAATCCGACATTCCTCAATCTAAATGATTCTGAAATAGCAATAGCGGCTGAAGAATCGTTTATATTGAGGAATCCAAAAGCATGTCCCGTATGAATATAGGGAAGAGTTTTATTTTTTGAACAAGACTAAGAATGAAAAAACTAATGCTTTAGGTAGGCTTTTTGTTAAAATAACTAATAAAAGTAATACTTTAAACCCTTTTATAAAGCGTTAAACAGGAAAATATACATCTTTTGATGTAATTTTGAACTGAATTGAGAAAACTATTGGACGATTAAAGATCTTCTTATCATTAGGAAATCTTTGTTCTTCCATAAATTACTAATCGGAAATGCCAATTATGAAACACATAATAACTTCCATACTTACAGTTGGTTTGGTCTTTTTTACCTTTACCACTGAAGCACAAGATATTAAGAAAGCAAACAAAGAATTTGAATTACATGCTTTCAACCTTGCCATCAAATCCTACCGGGCAATACTCAATGATAAACCGGATAATGTAGAAGCGCTTTACAAAACAGCGGAGTGTTTTCGACATTTAGGGGAAATCGATCAGGCGATTACCTGGTACCAAAAGGCAGTAGCTTTCCCTGCTGTTGATCCTGCGGCCTACTTTAATTATGGCCAGGCGCTCATGAATAAAAGCCAATATGACGATGCCACCGTCTGGTTTTTAAAATATGCGATAACCAATCCCTATGTAGGTTCACATTTTGCGGAAAATTGTGAATATGCCAAATCGCTTCAGGGAATTCCGGCTTTGTACCGGGTGAAAAAAGAATACCTCAATAAATCTGCCGCAGATTTTGGCCCTGCTTTTTATAATGATAAAATAATCTACTCCTCTTCGAGATCCGACCTAAAAAGAATAGACGGAAAAGAAACTGAAAACTGGACCGGAAGTGCAAAGAATCAACTCTTTATTACCACTACGGATGAGAATGGTTACCTTAAACAGCCCACTTTCCTCCGTGGAGATTTAAAAAATAATTATAATGAAGGACCGGTGACCTATTCCGGTGATGGTAAATGGGTGGTTTTTGCAAAAAATAATTTTGTCAATGGTACGCGGCAGATTCCAACCAGCGGGATAGAGCTTAGCCTGTATATTGCAGAAGTGATCGGCGAAGGAGATTGGAGAGATGCCAAAGCATTTTCATTCAACGGTAGTGGTTACTCTTCCGGCTATGCTTATCTGAATTATGATGGTTCGAAAATGTATTTTGCCTCTGACCGTCCGGATGGTTATGGCGGATATGATATCTATGTGTCTTCAAAAGCAGGAGAATCCTGGACAAGCCCGCAAAATCTTGGCCCTGTAGTGAA
>JBLHJZ010000680.1:0-3052 GCA_047619515.1 Saprospiraceae bacterium
TGAATGATGTATATTTTAAAAAAGGGGGCAAAGAGTCAGTAGGGGAGTCTTGGCCACTTGACAACTAGGCCACTTGACTCCTTTCTCCTTATTTAGTTGGATTTTCGGTCTGACTTCTATAGATCACTTTTCCCTTTTCTCCATCCAGGTATTTCTTTAAACATTGATTGACGCCTAATCCTTCATGTTCGCAAAGCAAAGTTCCCTGGCAATCATAAAGCAACTGTTTGGTTTTTACAAAATACAAATAAGCCCAGCCATCAGTCCGGAAATTAAATTTCTTGATCGAACTAGGGCTCGTGGTATTAATCACCTCTTTCATCCAGGCGACTGTCATTGGCGCCTCTGTCTCGAAACATTCTTTAGGTACAGGCTTCCCGGCTATCAGTTCAATACAGGTGATTTCGATCGAAGCTTTTTCCGACATACACACACTCATAGCATCTTCGATTTCTTTATAGTCCAATTTGATTTGTTGCCCATCACGGAGTACAAAATTTTCATCATTCATTTTAGCAGGTAAAAGCCGGTCTCCATTATCCAAAACAATCATCAGTGAGCAGCCATCAAGTCCGGTGAAGTCTTTGACGGTAGCCAGCGTTTTACAATTTTCTGTGGAAACATTACTTGCCTCTTTATTTGTTTTACAAGACACAAGGATCAATAGCAGACAACTTATCAATAATTTTATAAAAGCAGGAGTGGGCATAGGTTTTTACTTTTTGTATAATAATGATAGATAACTTTCGAACAAAGATAATTCTTATTTCTTCTTTTAAGGCGCTATTGTCATGGCAATCGCAAGATTATTTTCCTAATGTTTCAAGATCAAGATCAAGTCTCAAACTCAAAACCAGGAAATCCAAAGCTTTTCGGGGTCAAATTTGAACTTGGATTTTTACTTGAACTTGAACTTCATAATAATCACACTTTTACTTAAACTAGCAATCGCTATAATGCTATTGTTTTAAATGTGGAATTTCAGTATTAAAATTCTTACATTTGCACCGATTTTTTAAGAACCTGTCTAAAAACATTTTTAAATTCAAAATTATACTTTAAACCAAAATAGGATATAAATATGAGTGGAACAAAAGTTACTATCGAAAATGGAAAATTAAACGTACCTGATAATCCGATTATTCCTTTCATCGAAGGCGATGGAATCGGTCCGGATATTTGGGCAGCAGCAGTTCGTGTCCTTGATGCAGCGGTGGAAAAAGCTTATAAAGGAAAACGCAAAATCCAATGGCATGAAATCTACGCAGGTCAAAAGGCAATGGATAAAACCGGGAAGTGGTTACCAAAGGCATCACTTACGGATATGAAAAAATACTTGATCGGCATCAAAGGCCCTTTGACTACCCCTGTGGGTGGAGGTATCCGTTCTTTGAACGTGGCACTCCGTCAGGAGCTGGATTTGTACGCTTGTGTTCGCCCCGTTGTATATTTCAAAGGAGTTCCTTCTCCGGTAAGAAAACCTGAGGCAGTTGACATGATTATCTTCCGCGAAAATACCGAAGATATCTACGCTGGTATTGAATACCTTGCCGGTACTGCAAAGTTGAAAAAGCTAAAGAAATTCCTTATCGAGGAAATGAAAGTGACTTCTATTAGATTCCCGGATACGGTTTCTTTAGGGATAAAACCTGTTTCACAGGAAGGAACAGAGAGATTAGTTAGGGCTGCTATCAAACATGCTATAGAATTTAAATTGCCTTCTGTAACCTTGGTTCACAAAGGTAATATCATGAAATTTACGGAAGGTAAATTCAAAGACTGGGGTTACGAATTAGGAGAAAGAGAATTTGGGAATAAGGTTTGGACCTGGGCGCAATACGACCGACTCAAAGCAAGCAAGGGTCAAAAAGCTGCAGATGCTGCACAGAAAAAAGCATTGGATAAAGGAGCAGTATTGATTAAAGATGTGATTGCGGATGCTTTCTTACAGCAAATTCTTACTCGTCCGGCTGAGTACTCTGTGGTAGCGACCTTGAATCTCAACGGTGATTATATTTCTGACGCCCTAGCGGCACAAGTTGGCGGGATCGGTATTGCTCCCGGTGCTAATATTAATTACGATACAGGAATCGCAATGTTTGAAGCTACTCATGGAACAGCGCCAAAATATGCAGGCTTAGACAAAGTAAATCCAAGTTCTGTGATTCTTTCCGGCGAGATGATGTTCCGATATATGGGATGGAATGAAGCGGCAGATTTGATTATTAAAGGGGTAAGTGGAGGAATTCGTAAGAAGCGCGTTACTTACGATTTCGAAAGATTAATGACCAAAGCGACTATATTGAAATGCTCTGAATTTGGTGACGAGATCATCAAGAATATGGGTAAGTAATTCAAAAGGTTTTATAAGATACGAGAGGCGGTGCATATCAATATGTACCGCCTTTTATGTTTGTTGGTAAAGAGAGGTGCATCGGATGTAGCTGCTGTCAGCGCAAAAAAAATCCATCCCGATTCATTCGAGATGGATTTTTTATTAATGGATAGTTTGCTTAAACCTAAGCGGAAAAAGAAGTTCCACAGCCACAGGTATCAGTAGCATTGGGATTGGTAAAAGAAAAACCACGATTTTCAAGTCCTTCTACCCAGTCAATCTCCATCCCTAAAAGATAAATTCCATGAGATTTTTCCATCAACACTTTTATACCATTGATCTCAAAGGTATCATCTTTTTCTTTTTGTTCATCAAATCCCAGGATATACGAAAATCCGGAACATCCACCACCTTTTACACCGATACGGAGACCGTGATTAGCTGGTACGTTCTGTTGTTCCATAATTCTTTTGAGCTGTGTAATCGCTCCATCTGTGAGGTTTACGGGTAATGCAACCACTGTATCTTTTGTTGTACTCATTTTATTATAGTTATTATAAAAGCAAAAATAGGCAAAAAATTAACGCATGTAAAGCCATTATGCTTTCTTTTTTATAAATTTAGTAGGGTTTTACCAATAAAAACAAAGATTTTAGAGTAATGTTGTAACGATTCATTGCTTTTACCATTAATAAAGAGAGATTTGCGAAATAAGGG
>JBLHJZ010000681.1:0-3044 GCA_047619515.1 Saprospiraceae bacterium
AAAGTGTTGCATTATCCCAATGGGAACCCTGTGCCCATTGCGTAGAACAAGTCGTGGAAACCCAGGCAGGTTCCCAATAAATCAAGCCTTCTCCTCCTCCTTCACTAATCTTTTGCTCTAAGGCTTTCAAATAATCATATTGCCCTTGCGGACTAATCGCAAAACCAGCGACGGCAGCATCCTGCCCTAAAATATTATTAGCGTTATCTTTATTATCAAGGGTAAAGGGATAAGCGGTCTCGACTACCATTAACCGTTTGTTATAAGTATCGGTGAGTGTTTGAACAGCAGCGGGCAGATCTTCTAAAGGTATATCAGACCATAAAGGATAATAGGAGATACCGATCCAGTCATAATTGGTCACACCGTTTTGTTGGGCAGCTTCGAACCACCAAAGCGCATTTTCAGGCTGTGCGACATGAAGGAAGATTTGAATGTCTTTGCCGAATGCAGCGGAAGCATCCCGAACCGCTTTCAAACCTTTATTGATAAGAAAAGCATTTCGATTCCAGTTGATACCATTATAAGTGCCATTTGGATCCTGGAGGATTTCAATATTGGTTTCGTTGCCTACCTGAACAAACTCCGGGACTAGATCAAGGTCATTCAGTTTTTTCAATACCTCAAAAGTATAGTTGTAAATGGAATCTCCCAAAACGGGCATATTATTTACGACAGGCAACCAGGCGGCAGGTACTATTTGCTTGCCAGGGTCTACCCAATCATCAGAATAATGAAAATCAAGTAGCACCTGCATATTCAAAGCCCTTGCCCGGGAAATCGATTTTTTGACATCTTCAAAATTTGAGTAGTTCGTCCAATTTGGGTTATGCCATAATCTCAAACGAACCAGGTCAGTATTGGCTTCCGAAAAAATCTGATAAGGATCTTTACTTTCCCCTGCTTCATTAAAATATGCTGCGCCACATTCCTCCAATTCATTGACATAAGAAAGGTCTGCGCCACGGAAAAAATCGGGTGCTTCCTCTGGCTGCTCTTCTTCCTCCTGTTGTTCGACAGTACCCTGATTTTCATCAGTGAGCTCGCAGGAGGTAAAAAATAAAATAGCTACAAGGGAAAATTTTAAGAGTAAGTGCATAATCTTTTTTTTAATTAAACGTGTAGCGAATTAAAAGATAATAAGGACACGGATTCCCGCTAATTACACGATACGAATTCGTATAATTGGCGAAAATCCGTTTCATTTTTTAATCTAAAGTTATCGTTTTATCAACCGCATTGACGGTAACGGTATAAGTTCCGGGGGTACCGATGAATTTAAAATTACTGTCCCCATCTACAGCATTTTCAAAATTAGCATCAATCGTATATCCCTCGCCTTCATAATACGGATAGTTCAAACCGGAGGCCCAGTCACCCTCCACCGTAAAAAATCTAAAGGCTCCTGAACTAAACACGAGGGTAGCACTCCAAATATTTAGACTGCTTTCAGCAGCGACAGTAGGGCCAGCCCAATCCCAGCCTCCGGGAGTAGCATCACCTACTAACCAAAGTGGGCCGCTGGGGGCCAAAGAAATAGTTTTGGCATTACCATTTATCACCAAATCGTAGATGCCGGGAGTACCAATAAACTTAAAATTATTGTCCCCATCCATTGCATCCTCAAAACCAGCATCAATGGTATAGCCTTCGGCAATATAGTATGGATAGTTTAAGCCGGAAGCCCATTCGAATTCTTCAGTAAAAAACCGAAAAGTACCTGCGGTTAAGTTTACTTTCGCTTGAATCACATCACTTTCGCATGGAAAGGAGAGGGCAGTACTCCAGTCCCATTGAGCATCTACCAAAGCATCACCCAGGGCAAAAACACCTTCACAACTACCGGTTGCTACTTTCTCTACTATTTCTATATTCAGGGATATTATGGCAGACAACATTTCGGTGTTGTTACCGGTACCTGCACCTGCATAAGCCCTTACTCTAAAATAAAGAGTACCTGCATTATTTGGATTACCGTCAAGATCGGTTGTGTTTGGATCATCATCCAATTCTAAATCATCGGCGTAGTCCAATAACTGTTTTACGGTGACCGACAAATTTGTTTCAGTGGTGGTACCTATCAAATCAAAGTTCTCTAAGGTAGAAGAAAGAGAAGCTTGTAAATCATAACTAACATTTGTCGGGGCATCAAAATCTGCGGTATTCCAAATAAATCGTTCTGCGATATTATCTTCAACATCTGACGACAATAAATAATTAGCAGAAAAAGTATTGGTAAAAGCAACACCTTCAGCACTTGGAATAGCGGTAAAAACCAGGTCATTGTCTTCTTCGCAGGAGGAAAAGAAAATGGAAACACTGAATGCTAAAAAAGCCAAAAAGAATATATTTTTCATTTTATAATTTTTTAAATGATTTGTAAAAGAGTAAGGTACTCTAAGGATTAATAACCGATGTTTTGTTGCAGGTTAGGATTAGCAGCGATACTTTCAGAAGGAATCGGATATACATTTCTGAATGCTCCGATTGATCCTCCAACAGAAGAATTACCTTTCCAGGACCAGTTGTAAATATTTCCGGTGAATTTTCCAAAACGGATTAAATCCTGTCTTCTATGTGACTCCCAATACAACTCTACCAAACGTTCATCGATTAATAAATCGAGGGTAAGTGCCGACTCCGAAATCAGATTCGGGTTACCTGCTCTTTGTCTGAGTAGATTGAAATATTCAAGCCCTTTTGCCCGGGAAGTATTACTGCGAACACTTGCCTCCGCATACATCAAATACACATCTGCCAATCGGAACATCGGAAAATCTGTATCCACTAAATCCAATGCTGCTCCATTAGCACCATTAGAAGTAAGGTTTGACCATTTGCCTACGATGTATCCAGTATTCCGGTCTTCTACTGACGGTATTTCTATCATCCTGTCAGCAGTGATTAATGTATTTCGACTATCAGTATCATAAGTGCCATTCATAAAAATTGCTGAAAAACGGTTGGGTACTCTCAACGCTCCACCCCAGCCACCGGAGTTGACGCCGAAATCTCCTCCATTGCCTTCCTGTGCACCGACCTGG
>JBLHJZ010000682.1:0-3043 GCA_047619515.1 Saprospiraceae bacterium
ATTTAATACTGATGACTGGTGGTCTCGGCCCTACAAAGGATGATATCACAAAAAAAGCGATCACCGAATATTATGGTGTCGGGATGGCGTTTCATGAGCCGACCTTTGAATGGATACAGCGGTTTTTTAAAAAACTACAAAAATCAACGACGGAAGCACATAAGGAACAATGCTTTATGCCGGTCAATGCGACTTTGCTCAATAACAAAATGGGATCCGCTCCCGGGATGTGGTTTGATGAAAAGGGTAAAGTGCTGGTCTCTATGCCCGGTGTCCCTTATGAAATGAAAAGTATCATGGAGGAAGAAGTTTTTCCTCGTTTGAAAGAACGTTTCGTTTCAAAACCGATAGTCCATAAAACGATTTTGACAATTGGTGAAGGAGAAACCAGGATAGCCGATCAAATAGAAGATTTTGAAAATAGCTTACCTGAAAATATCAAACTGGCTTATTTGCCCAATCTGGGAATGGTTCGCCTCAGGTTGACTGCAACAGGAGAGGATGAGCAAATGCTAAACACCTTATTAGATAGTAAAGTAAAAGAACTACAATCACTGATTCCTGATTTGATTTTTGGTTATGGTACGAACACCATTCAAAAAGCAGTCGGGGAATTATTTATTAAAAAAGGGAAAACCATAGCTACTGCCGAAAGTTGTACTGGCGGATATATCTCACATCTGATTACCAGTGTTCCTGGTGCTTCTGCTTATTTTATGGGGGGCACTACCCCCTATTCGAATCAGATGAAGGAGAAAATACTTAATGTCAAAGCAGAAACCTTGAGTACTTTTGGCGCGGTAAGCGAAGAGACGGTCATTGAGATGGTCAAAGGCGCTCTCGATTTGTTAGCAACAGATATCGCCCTGTCCGTTTCAGGTATCGCAGGCCCTGGTGGAGGAACACCCGATAAGCCCGTAGGTACGATCTGGCTGGCTATTGGCGATAAAAATAAAATCGAAACACTTAAACTTCAACTTGGGAAAGATCGTTTAAAAAATATCCAATACACAGCTATTACCGCCCTAAATATGATGCGGAAGTTTTTGTTGAAAGAATAGATACCGCCGAAAAGAATGAATTGTAAGAATAATAAAATATCATTTGGGTAAACCCCTTATTTTTTACCAAAAATTCTTAAAAAACCCGTAATTTTGCACCCTGAAGGATTTAGAATTTAAGAATTAGGATTTATTGGGCTGAATAGAACCATTTAATCCATACTTCGCGCGGGATAAAATCGTCATTCTCATTTGAAGGCTTGAATCATGAGTTTTTTAAATTTATCATAATCACTTTTTCAAGCCGTTCTAAGTATAAGTTTTAAGTCCTAAATATAAATAAAACCAATATAATCAAAATTACATGGCACAAGTAGAATTAATCATGCCTAAGATGGGCGAAAGTATAATTGAAGCTACTATTCTTAAGTGGGCCAAGAAGGTCGGAGATACCGTAGAGGTTGATGAGACGATTCTTGAGATTGCAACGGATAAAGTAGACAGCGAAATCCCTTCGCCGGTGAGTGGTACGATTGCAGAAATACTTTTTGCAGAAAATGACGTCGTAGAGATTGGAAAAACAATTGCCATTATTGCCACAGAAGGAGAGGAAGTAAATGCAATACCAAGCCCCGCTGCCGCAAAAGAGCCAATTAACAATGGTCATGTAGCAGAATCACCAAAAGCATCCCCAGCTCCAAAACATGAGGAATTAGCAAAAGTAATCGTAAATGCACCCAGCCTTGTTTCCCCAAATACTAATGGGGATCGTTTTTATTCACCTCTTGTGAAAAATATTGCTAAGCAGGAAAATATTGCGGTACATGAGCTCGACGCTATTACCGGCTCTGGCCTGAAAGGCCGGGTAACCAAGAATGATATTATGGCTTATCTGGCTGATAGGACTCCCGATAGTTCATCAATGGTCAAAGCTCCTGTCAATGTAACTCCTGCGCCAAGAGCTACCCAGCCCTCAGCTACCAGCGTCAGTGGAAATGTTGAAATCGTGGAGATGGATAGGATGCGAAAGCTGATTGCTGATCATATGGTGATGTCCAAGCACACTTCTCCTCATGTAACTTCTTTTGTGGAAGTCGACGTAACTAACATTGTCAACTGGCGTAATAATATCAAAGAAACGTTTCAAAAGAAATATAACGAGAAAATAACTTTTACCCCGATATTCATTCAAGCAGTAGCGAGGGCATTAAGCGATTTCCCTATGGTAAATGTTTCGGTGGATGGTACTAAGATCATTGTCAAAAAAGATATAAATATAGGGATGGCTGCCGCTTTGCCATCGGGAAATCTGATTGTCCCTGTTATTAAAGGAGCTGATCAGCTTAACCTTGTCGGTTTGACCAAAGTGGTTAATGACCTAGCAGGCAGAGCCAGAATTAATAAATTGAAACCAGCAGATATTCAGGATGGCACCTTTACACTGACAAATGTGGGGACTTTCGGAAATGTAATGGGAACGCCTATTATCAATCAACCCCAGGCAGCAATCCTGGCAGTAGGGGCAATCCAAAAGAAACCCGCAGTCGTCGAAACAGAATATGGCGACTTGATTGCTATACGCCAAATGATGTTCTTATCGTTATCTTATGACCACAGAGTTGTCGACGGTTTCTTAGGAGGCTCCTTTTTGAGACGAGTAGGAGATTATCTGGAAGCTTTCGACCACAAGCAAACTATTTGAGAAACTACCTAGAATTGTTCAAAAAATAAAATCCTCTTTTGGATTCCTCAATCTAAAAGATTCTTTAATCGCTATTGCTATTTCAGAATCATTTAGATTTTCGGAATGTCGGATTTATTTTTTTAAACGGGACTTATTCAATTAATTGTTGCTGTTTGACAGGTTACTGTTTAGCAGATTAAACGCCTAGTATATGTTTCTAAGATATTGCATTTGTGCGATACTCATTGGACTGTGTAGTCCTTATTCCTTTGCGCAATCCATCAAAAAAATGAGGTCAGATGCCGACGCTCTTTTTTATAATAAAAAATTCAAAGAGGCCCTGACCAAGTACTATAAT
>JBLHJZ010000683.1:0-3040 GCA_047619515.1 Saprospiraceae bacterium
ATATTTACTTTACACTGCACTTATGGGTTGTAAAAATTTATTAGATGAATAAAAGAAGAATGTACAAATTTTGAAGAATTCAATTCAAAACACAACACTATTTATAGTGAAGTCACCACTGAATTATTTAAGAAACAAGGCATTATTTAAGAAACAAGGCGAATACGATTCTGTTGTTTATGTTCAACCTGACAAGCTACTAGATTGGATTGAATGGGTCAATACTGAATTAGAAATTTCAATAGAATATTTTATTCAATCGTTCAATATAAAAGGAAAATAGAATGCTACTAACGTCTCGTATATCTGTCAATCCTCTTAAATCTTATTCACTAATAAACACCATTCACCATTCACCATGTACTTGTCCGACTTTTTTCTTAATTTTGCATAAAACAAAGAGCAACTCGACACATGAATACTTTAAAAAATTGGTCTATATCTTTCTTATCTATGTTGTTTGTACTTAGTGCCTGTACTTCTGAAACAGCAAATGGTGATAAGTCACCTACCCTTGACCAGTTAAAGGGAAGATGGGATCTGACTTCCGCACTAAGGGATGGCGGGAAAACTTCTTCTCTGGAAGGGACTTTTATGAATTTTTCGGATAAAAAGATGACCTGTAATTTTATTGGAGAAGAGGTAAATTCAAGTTTTACTTTTGAGAATAACCAGTTGACCCAGGGCGATCAAACCTACGAAATCGTAAATTTTACGCCCGCTGAAATGGTGGTAGCTACCACTTTGATGGATTTTGATTTCAAATTGACTTTTACTAAGGCAACAGAATAATACCCACCTTTTGAAGACAATTCTTACGATTACAGTCAGGAACCTGACTATTTCACCCAATTAGTCTTTTTTCCTGCTGATTTACTTCGTATTTTATAGCGCCTATCCAATTTTTTTTCGCTGAACAACTAGTAAATTTTGGAAAGGCTCTTACGGATCACCATTTCAAACAGATGTTATGAAAAAGATATTTCTCCTTTTAGTCGTTTTTTCCTCCCTCTCCTTTTCCGCTAAAGCACTTGATGCAAGCGTCACCTATGCCACCTTTAAGTCTCCTGACCAGCCTTACATAGAGGTTTACCTTCATGTCTTGGGGCAATCTCTGGTTCAGAAAATGACGGAGGACTCTATGTTTTATTCCAAAGTCGCCGTTTTTATACTTTTTAAACAGGAAGAGAAAATAGTGAAGTTTGATAAATTTATGCTCAATAGCCCTCTGGAAAACGATACTATTGATATTTATGACCTGAAACGCTATGGCTTGGAAAATGGAGCCTATGATCTGGAGATTTCAGTGACAGACGCTCATAATGAAACAAATAAGAGGGTTTACAAAACGAAAATCGAAGTAAACTATAATGACGAAGGACTGATGCAATCCGATGTAGAGTTGCTGGGTACGATCAAAGCAGATCAATCTGATAACCCTGCGGTAAAGAATGGATATTATATGGAAGCACTACCCTTCAATTTTTATCATAAAAATATTACCGAGCTGATTTTTTATAATGAAGTATATAATGCGGACAAAGCAATCGGCGACGATTATCTGGTAAGATACTATATTGAGAAAGTGAATGGCAACGGATCTACGGAAACCATGATAATCGGAAATAAAAAACGAAAACCGGAGCCGACCACCGTATTGCTTTATAAATTGGATATCAGTAGACTTCCTTCGGCTAATTATAACCTGGTAGTAGAAATCCGAAATAGAGGTGGAGAATTGTTGGGCGATAAGAAAATATTTTTTCAAAGGAGTAATCCATATCTTGATTTGGAAGTCGCAAGGACAGCTCCACTTGAGGATAAATTTGTGGCGAAACTCACCCAGGAGGAATTGCGGTATAGTTTGAAAGCGATTGCACCCCTCGTCCGTGATGCTGAAGTTAATGTTTTGAATTATCTGATTGCCAATAAAGATAGCCTGGATTCTCAGCGAAGATATTTATTTACATTTTGGGCTATCGAAAATCCCAATAGCCCAGATATAGCTTACGAAAAATACATGGAGGTAGCGCGGGCAGTGGACAGAACTTACAAATCGGGTTTTGGCTATGGATTTGAAACTGACCGGGGCTACACTTTTATTAAATATGGCAAACCCAACGATGTCCGTAAAGTCGATAATGATCCTTCTGCGCCTCCTTATGAGATGTGGGTGTACGAAAACTTTCCAAGAACCAATCAAAATCGGGTTAAATTCATTTTCTTTAATCCTTCATTATCACCAGGAGACTTTAGATTCCTGCATTCCACCGCCAGAGGCGAAATCAATAATCCACAATGGGAATTGGAACTCTACAGGGAAGTACCGAATGAAATTGAAGGAAATGACTTTATCAGCGGTACACAGATGCAGGGTAATATTAACCGACAGGCTAGAAGACTATTTGAAGATTTGTAGGCGGATTAAATATTGGTCGAAAGGGGTAGAAAAGGTGGAGAGGCGCTGCAAATTTAGTCCCCATCAATCAGATGATCTTCCAGGCTATCATTACGATCATAATGATGTAAACGGTTTTGGCAATCATCACAACTTCCAATATGTCTAATAATACGGCTATATTGATCCCCAAACTTATCCATTTTGTTGGTCATCACGTCCCGTACCTCTTCATCACTAAGGTGCTTATATTGAGCAATCACCCGGACAGAAGCTTTGTAAATTATCCACAAGCCAATCAAAAAGAAAATCGTAAACATAATAGTTTATAGTATTTTACCTGTTAATTTTAAATCCTTTTCTCGACTCACTTAAGCTAAATCCTTTGATACACTGTATCAAGCCAGCGCCAATGCTCGAAACATGTGCTGAGTTTATCGAAGTAGGACACATTCCTAAATCCTAAACTCTAATTCCCCCCTTTTACCCAAAAGGTGTTTTCAACCAATTCAAATCCCCCCCAATAATACTCAAAAATAAAATCCCTGCCAGTAGGGGAGCTAAAATAGAAACGATCATAAAAATATAATAACTCCTCGGTACTTTTGAGGGCTCTATCATTTCCGAAATGGCTGCGATGAT
>JBLHJZ010000684.1:0-3039 GCA_047619515.1 Saprospiraceae bacterium
ATAAAAGCTTACGATTACTTTTGCGATATGACAGGTCATACACCGAAAGAGATGGAAGGTAAAAATGCGGAGGATCTTTTGCTGCCTCCTGGATATAAGGAAATAATGACTACCCAAAATAAAAGCCGGCTGAAGGGACAGGCTGGCGCTTATGAAGTTCAAATCAGAAAAAAAGACGGACAACTCATATGGGTAGTGATAAGTGGGGCGCCCTTTTATTCTGTGAAAGGGGAAGTCATCGGCTCTTTGGGGATTCATTTGGATATAACAGAAAGAAAAAAGCTGGAAAAGGAACTTGAAGAAGCATTGATAGTAGCAGAAAATGCTCAAAAGGCAGAGCAGTTATTTCTGGCGAATATGAGTCATGAAATCAGAACGCCATTAAACTCTATCATTGGAATGGCTCACCTCCTTTATGAAATTGATCCGAATCCGGAACAAGTGGAATATCTGGATTTATTATTAGAAAATTCTAGTGTTCTCCAAAGCCTGATCTCTGACATCCTTGATATCTCCAAGATCCAATCCGGGACAATTGACATCCAGGAAAAAGCTTTCGACTTGCATGATTTGGTACATTCAATAGAGAAAACCTTTTCTTTAAAATTGGTGGGCAAACCAGTAATTATCCATTCTCAAATCGATGTAGCTATTCCAAAATTGATCATTGGAGATAAATTATTGCTAAATCAAATTCTGAATAATTTGCTTAGCAATGCGGTGAAATTTACAGAAAAGGGAGCGATTTTGATTAAAATAGATGTTCAGCAAATCAAGGGGGAGTGTATCACGCTAAAAACAGTGGTCTCTGATACTGGAATTGGAATTGAAAACGATAATTTGGATAGGATATTCAACAAATTTGAACAATTGAATCCTGACTTAAAATTACAATATGGAGGCACTGGTTTGGGACTGACAATTACCAAAAAAATAGTAGAATTGCAAAATGGAACTATTAATGTGGAAAGCAAATTAAACCAGGGAACCGCTTTTACCGTCTACATTCCATACCGATTTGGCGCTGAAGAAAAAATAAAACCTACTCCCACGCAAGTTTTAAAACCGGTTAAAAGTCTTGAGAATATCAGGATTTTGGTAGCCGAAGATAATCCAATGAACCAAAAATATATCGAACGACTTTTTTATAAATGGAATGTAAAATATCAACTTGCTTCCAATGGAAAAGAAGCGCTGGAATACCTCAATCATACATCTTATGACCTGGTATTAATGGATTTACAAATGCCGGAATTGAATGGTATCGAAGCCGTTAAAAAACTGAGAGCCTCTTCTAATCAAAACAAAGACATACCTGTGATCGCTTTGACAGCTGCAGCCTTTCCCCGCCAGAAAAAGCTATCGATCCAAGCTGGAATGGATGGTTTTTTAAGCAAGCCTTATGCTCCTGATCAGTTGCTTGACATACTGAAACGCTATGCAGTCAAGGTCGAAGGAGGACAAAGCACTGCTAAAGTAAAAGAGTCCTATTGCTTTAGTGAAAAACTCAATAGTGATTATCTAAAGAAAATTTATGGAGATGATCTTAAGCATGCAGCCATCATGTTTGAAACTTTTTTAGAGCATGCGCATAAAATTTTTTCAGAATTGAATCCACTTTTTCAAATCAAGGATTGGAAGGGTCTGGAGCAAGTTAGTCACAGACTAAAATCCAATCTGGCCATAGTAGGCCTAACAGAATTGAGTGAAAAAATGGAACAGGTGGAAAAACTTTGTCGTCAAAATCCTCAGGCCAAATTAATTCAGCCATATCTCGAAAGTTTTCAAAATGAAATAGATGGTTATCTTCCTGTTTTAAAAACAGAACTTTTAAAAATGAAATCTTTTTATCAAAAACCGGATGCTGAGACTAAAGCCTAAAAAAGTGTACCGGACGTTGATGGGGGTACAACCCCGAGATGTATATAAGCTTTTTCAGTAACCACCCGACCCCTTGGCGTTCGCTGGATATACCCTTCCATGATTAGAAAGGGTTCATGAACCTCTTCGATAGTCCCGCTTTCTTCGCCTACTGCGGTACCCAAAGTGCTAATACCCACGGGGCCTCCTTTAAATTTATGGAGGATTGTCGTCAAAATTTTATTATCCATTTCGTCCAGGCCACTTTCGTCGACATTGAGCGCTGCAAGGCCATATTGGGCAATTTCCAAACCAATAGTACCGTCGCCTTTGATCTGTGCAAAATCACGAATCCGACGTAATAAAGCGTTAGCAATACGAGGAGTACCCCGACTACGGCGGGCAATCTCATGAGCGCCTTCATCGGTAATAGGAAGGTTTAAAATACTCGAAGAACGTTTGACGATGCCTTCCAAAGTTTTGGTGTCATAATAATCCAGATGACAATTGATCCCGAAACGGGCACGCATAGGTGCGGTCAGTAATCCCATCCGGGTAGTGGCGCCGATGAGCGTAAATGGATTTAGGGTGATTTGAATACTTCGGGCATTAGGCCCGCTATCGATCATGATATCAATCCGGTAATCTTCCATCGCAGAATACAGGTATTCTTCGACCACCGTATTCAAGCGATGAATTTCATCAATAAACAACACATCACCTTCTTCGAGATTGGTCAAAAGTCCTGCAAGATCGCCAGCTTTCTCTAGTACTGGCCCAGAGGTCATCTTTAGATTGGTTTCCAATTCATTGGAAATAATATAGGACAGGGTCGTCTTTCCCAGCCCCGGAGGACCGTGCAGTAATACATGATCCAATGCTTCTTCTCTTAGTTTTGCAGCAGCAATAAAGACTTTTAGATTGTCAACGATTTTTGGTTGTCCGCTGAAATCATCCAATTCTTTTGGCCGCAAAGCTCTTTCAATCAGCTTCTCTTCCGGTTCTAAATTTTCGTCTGTCGGGTCTAAATTCGGATTCATGTAGTATGATGGTGAATGATGTATATTTTAAAAAAGGGGGCAAAGAGTCAGTAGGGGAGTCTTGGCCACTTGACAACTAGGCCACTTGACTCCTTTCTCCTTATTTAGTTGGATTTTCGGTCTGACTTCTATAGATCAC
>JBLHJZ010000685.1:0-3038 GCA_047619515.1 Saprospiraceae bacterium
GCAGCATGGCTATAAGCCTCTTTAGCTTCCTGTACAGAAAGTATTACTTCTTCCCGGGCAATACACACCGAACAGATGTCGGTAGCGGTTTCAATATTTAGAATTAATGGCATCGTAGCTCAAAATTATAAAAGCGGATTAAATACTTAGTATTTAATCCGCTTTTCTTTTTCTTTTTCTGCTTACTTCAGCAATCACTGTTGTTTTAAGAGCTCTTTATACCTCTTTTGATCCTTGATGACAGCCAGAGCCTCTTTGATCTCTACATCATTACGCAGGCCTATCTGGATCCGTCCTTGTTGAAAATAATACCGGCTCGCTATCTCTTTCTCGATCAAACTGATGATCGCTTCTTTATTTTCATAAAGTTCATTCTTTTTCTCTGTTTCAATTATGTTTTGGATGGCTTTCAAATCAGCTTTAAAGGCATCGGCGAGACCTTCTTCTTCCGCTGTCTTTTCCAGGTCCTCAAGAATTTTTTCACTTTTGGTTTCAAAGTGAAAATTTTTCTTTTGTAAAAATGCTGCAAAGGTATCAAATTCTGAGAATCTAAATTCTGCGACCGCTGCTATTTCAGTGTGCTCTAAAGCGTAGGCTGTTGCGTACTCAAAAATCATATACTTCCGCAAAAGGTCTTTGATTATTGGAATATTCAAATCCTCTTTGACTGCAATATCCGGTTTGACTCCACCTCCATCCAGGACAGACCTTTCATTTTTAGTTTTAAAAGCAGTACGCAAAGAATCCGGGATATTTATTGGTTCTCCATTTTCATAACTTACCCCTTGAATACATCTTCCGCTTGGAACATAATATTTAGCCGTCGTCATTTTTACCTTAGAATTATAACCGACATCTCTCGTATTTTGAACCAAGCCTTTCCCATAAGATTGTTGTCCGATCAATACGCCCCGATCATAATCCTGAATTACACCCGACACGATCTCTGAAGCAGAGGCAGAGCCCTTATTTATCAAGAGTACGAGAGGAATTTGCTCGTCTATCGATTTATTCAATGTCTTAAAACTTCTATCCCAGTCTGGTACTTTTCCTTTCGTGGTTACAATCATTTCTCCTTTGGGAATAAAAACATTAGACACATTGACGGCTTCTGTCAATAAGCCCCCGCCATTGTATCTCAGGTCAAAAATAAGGCCTTTCATCTGTGGGTTTTCTGTTTTTAATTTTTTGACGGCATCGCCTACATTCTTACCTGCATCTCTGGTAAACGTTGTCAACGCTACATAACCAATTTCATCATTTATCATCCCTGAGTAGGGTACGTTTGGTACAATTACTTCGTCACGCACCAAGGTGATTTTTAAAGGCTTGCTCTCTCCGGGTCTGTTGATCAAAAGATCTACCTCTGTGCCTGGAAATCCTTTTAAGATCGCACTTACATCATCTGTACCTTTTCCTTTAGCAGATTTGCCATCTACCTCCAATATAATATCTCCGGCTTTCAATCCTGCTTTTTGAGCCGGACAGTTATCATAAGGCTCCGTAATTGTCACATAATCTCCAATTTGTCGAATCATAGCCCCGATACCGTTATACTTACCATCGGTGATATATCTAAAGCCTTCAATTTCGGTTTCGGAGATATAATTGGTATAAGGATCCAGTGACTCCAACATAGCATCAACCCCTTTTCTCATCAATGTAGCCGGATCAAGATCGTCTACATAATAGGTATTGATTTCTTTGTAAACGTTTGTAAAAATTTCAATGTTTTTAGAAATTTCAAAAAACTTACTGTGATCGGATTCTATCGTGGCGATACTAGTAAATCCGATTAATAATAATGCTCCCAGCCTGATGGAAAATTTAATGTTCTTCATGATCATTTTTTTACTTTGACATATAACGATAGAAAACTACTTCTAATGTGTTTAAATGTAAGCCTTTAAAATAAAAAGTCAAAGGCTAGCCAAACTTTAGGGCATTATTAATGCGGCAAAAGTCAGGTTCAACACATTTTCTGATATTAATACGGGGGATGTTAAAGAAAGGTATAGTGATTTAGATAAAAAATGGTGCCAGACTCCGATTAAAAAAAAATCTCCTTCTTTGTTCCCTTTTGATTCAATTTTTTGGGCAGCGATGTTATCTAAATATCCTCCCATCTTAGCCCTGATTTAAAAATGCATTGACCTTGTTTAATAGTTCTTCCGGAGCATCTGCATGTACCCAATGCCCTGCATTTTCTATGTTTTGAATCGTGGCGCTGGTGAAAAGCTGATGAATTTCTTTTTCCTCTTTTGCTTTTACATAATCGGATAAAGCACCTGTGATAAACAAACTTTCTCCATCATATGGCATATCGCTTTTTATCGCGGCAAGGATTTTTTGATAATTGTTATGAATAGCCTGTAGGTTCATTTTCCATTTATAACCGTTTCCTTTATCTCTGCTAAGGTTTTTTAATAGAAACTGGCGTACGCCGTGATCTTCTATTTTAGTTTTTAAACCCTCTTCTGCCTCCGATCTACTCGTTATTTTCTCTACCGGCAAAGATAGCAAGGCATCAAAAATGGCCTGATGTCCGGTTTTATTTTCAGCAGGTGCAATGTCTACAACAACCAGCTTATCTACCATATCAGGATACTCGAAGGCAAACTGCATGGCTGTTTTTCCACCCATGGAATGCCCAATAATATGTGCTTTGGGTATCCAGTGCTGATCCATAAACGCTTTAAGGTCTTCCGCCATCAATGGATAACTTATCTCGTCGACATGGGGTGACCGCCCGTGGTTTCGTTGATCGAGAATGAAAACCCAGTTATCCCTGGCGAGTTGTTTTGCGATCGTCTGCCAATTGTCCAGGTTACCAAATAAACCATGTAAGATGATCACCGGATCTCCCTGTCCAAATTCTTTATAGTTTAATATCATTATTTTTTGAAACCATTTTGCTTGATTCCTGTATTGAAAACAAGATAATCAGATAACAGATTAATACGAATTCTGTTTTAAGGTATAAAAATAATTGAGTGCGGGATATATTTGCGGCTTTTAGCTTTTAGCCGTTAGCTTCC
>JBLHJZ010000686.1:0-3037 GCA_047619515.1 Saprospiraceae bacterium
TCATTTTTTATAATTGATGAGAACAACTCAGTACACGCCACAAGTGGCGTGTACTTCGCTTATGTCCGACTAATATCAGACTTATTTGAATTCTTTCCAAGCAATTCTGAATTAAAGAAAACAAAACAGCAACGATCAATGAAACGCTATACACTAGGTTTTAAGCCGTTTTGCATTAGTAAGCCTTCTATTGGTGATTTCTATACGAAATATTTTTGAATAAATACTACTGACCACTGTTAAATTAAAAAATTAACCGATTAAAACGGTTAGTAAACGTTTAATTCTGTTTATCCTTAACACAAGAACTATCCTCCGCAAACGGACAAAGTATCCGTTAATTAGTCGATTAGTGATTAGTGATTAGTCGGTTCGGTGAACCCTATTAGGTGTACTCCCGACGAAAGCATCGGGGAATTCTTTTTGACTAAAATTATAAAAACTGTCGGGTGAGCCTGTCAGGTGAACAAAAGGAGACACTATAGCAAATATGCTGCGGCAAGCGGTCTCCTATTTACGCTCTAGCTTCATCACCGTAATTTCCGGTAGTATCCCTACCCTGCCCGGATATCCCAGAAATCCGAATCCGCGATTCACATACAAATATTGTTCACCGGATTTATAAAGTCCTGCCCATTCTTTATAGACATATTTTGCCGGGCTCCATTTAATCCAGCCTGGTATTTCAATGCCAAACTGCATCCCATGTGTATGCCCGGAAAAGGTAATGGCTATGTCTTTGAATTGTTTTATCACTTCGTAATCCCAATGCGTCGGGTCATGTGAAAGCAATAATTTTAGCCCTGCATTTTCAGAGCCCTCGTATGCCTGGGACAAGTTTCCGTATTTTGAAAACCTGGGACTTGCAGAATAATTTTCAACGCCAATGATCGCTATATTTTCTCCCTTGATGTCGAGTATTCTATGTTCATTGAGCAGGAGATTCCATCCTAATTTCCGATGGGTGTCAATGAAATGATCAAAATTTTGCTTTTTAGCTTCAGGGCTCTCCCATCGTGCATAGTCGCCATAATCATGGTTCCCTGTAATGGAAAAGATACCGTAGGTTGACTTTATTTTATCAAAAACATCAATATAAGGCTCCATTTCCCTGGCGGTAGTATTCACCAGGTCACCGGTAAAAAAGACGAGGTCTGCCTTTTGTTGATTGATCAGATCAATAGCAGTTTTCAAGGGTTCTTTACTTGTAAAACTTCCGCTGTGAATATCGGAAATTTGTACAATTTTTAGCCCTTCGAGTGCTTCAGGAAGCTTATCCAATTTTACTACTTCATTGAAAATGGTATACCGAAATCGGTTTCTAAGAATCCCATAGGTCAGCATAAAAAAGGGGATACTGCCCGTAAAAACAGCGACCTGAGATAAAACCTTTGACCGGCTTATCTCCATATGGGTACTTCCGGCAAACGCTTGGTACATTTCTAAAAGCAGCCTCCGGAGATCATCTACTGCTAATAATATCACGATTAAAAATTTACCGAAATAGGCGGCGAATAATATCGCCCGGAGTATTGAAAAAACCTCTTTATTCCATTTTGAACTATCCGTAAAAGTGGCTGCGATCAATGTGCCAATAGCAGTCAATGGGACGAGCCAGTAAATACTATAAAGGATCATTCGCATAGATGATGACCAGGATTCACTGAATAGTACAAAAGCCTGAAAGGCATACCAGTCGAAGAGGAGTAAAATAGCTATCGTGATGATTAAGCGCAAAGTAATTGTTTTGTAAATTAAATAATTGGTTCTCAATAATTTTCCACCTGGCTAAGGACAGGCACCCCTCTATTCATCAGGACATGTTTGGTCTTTTGAAGTTTTAGTTAGTCGTCTGACAACTATTTTCGTTATCTGACGACCCTAGCCATACGGTTCCATCTGGGTCGTCTGGACAGACGTCAGATAACAAAGACACTCACCAAATGATTTAAAAAAATACTACTCTTTATATCCTTCTTTCAAGAATTATTATTGAATGCTATTAAAAGGTTTGAAAGGAAAAAAGGTTTAGCACCGTTAAAAAAATACTTAGAACCTTTTTATATTTTCTTATAGATTCTGACTACTTTCATCCCTTAAAATCAGCTTATGCAAAACATACTTATCACAGGTGCTTCTACCGGCATCGGTTACCATACTACGAAGTTATTTTTAGAAAAGGGATATGGCGTATTGGGCAGTGTCCGTAAAAAAGAAGATGCCGATCGCCTGAAAAATGATTTTGGCGATCATTTTCATCCATTGATCTTTGACGTTAACGATCAGGAAGGAATAAATCGGGCAGTGGAAGAAGCTCAACAGATCCTATCCGGTAAAGGGCTTGCCTGCCTGGTAAATAATGCCGGCATTGTGGTCAGCGGCCCCTTACAGCATTTATCTGTCGAAGAATTACAACAGCAGTTTGATACTAACGTTTTTGGCGTATTACGGGTAAGCCAGGCTTTCCTGCCTTTTCTCGGTGCACAAATACCGGCAAAATATCCGGCAGGGAAGATTGTCAATATCAGTTCTGTTTCGGGATTTGTCACCGCACCGTTTATGGGCGCTTATGCGATGTCAAAATATGCACTGGAGAGTATGTCCGATGCATTCAGGCGGGAGTTGTCTATCTATGATATTGATGTAGTGGTTATAGAACCTGCAGCGGTGAGTACAGATATTTGGAGCAAAGCAAAGTCCCTTGACCCTAAATTCCTGGATACGGATTATGGGACTATTTTGAAAAACTGGGATCGTATGGTCGATAATTCCGAAAAGAACGGGGTACCTCCAGATGATGTCGCACAAAAAATTTATACCAGTGTAGTGGCCAAAAAACCATCGACCCGATACATCGTTGCTAAAAAGAAAATGGTTATGAAACTGGTCAAATATGTTTTTTCGGATCGATTTTTAGATAAGCAGTTGACGAAGTCGTTTAAGCGAAAGGTGAAGGAGAAGGACTAACTCACTCCAATAAAATAAACCCTGCCCAGAAATAAGGATTCACATATTTCTTCCGCATCTCCTGTTGCGC
>JBLHJZ010000687.1:0-3035 GCA_047619515.1 Saprospiraceae bacterium
TAAAAGAATTTGATACCAGCGAAGGCAAAAAGTATTTACTCTTCGGTTATGATGGCTATAGCTTTTTTACGAAAAGAAAAGTCGTAGATGTGCTCCATTTCAATAATGGAAAAGCATCCTTTGGTGCGCCGGTTTTCGTCTCCGATGACCCTGAATATCCCTTTCCGCCAAAAAGCAGGCTGGCTTTGACTTATAGTGCCGAAGCAGCTATCAAAGCAAATTATGACGGCTACCTGGATTTAATTGTTTTCGATCATTTGATTGAAACTACGTCCAGCCTCGCCAGTCAGGGGCCGGTGAATTTACCTGACGGAAGTTATGAGGGGTATCGACTAAAAGATGGCCGCTGGACTTATGTCCCCAAAGTATTTGATCATATCTACGAAAGCGAAGAAGAAACCCGCCAGGAGCCGCTTTTTGATAGCTCTAAAACCCGGAAACAGAAGAAGGATATTTTTGGGAATAGGTAGTGTAATCGGTATTCGGTATTCTGCGTTTTGATACTGTAAAAATTAAATCCCCTTACCCAAATTCTAGGTGCGGACGCCCCGAATACCGAATACCGAAAAAAATCCACCCTTTCCTAATTTTTTCCTATTTTCGCCCCATGTATCAATCACATTCCCTACCTGTCGAGCGGGCTGCTCATTATTATACGCTGGGCACTCCGGGGCCTCAAATCAAAAATCTCTGGATCGTTTGTCATGGATATGGTCAACTGGCCAGTCGTGTGATCCAGAAATTTTCGGAGATGGATGACGGTAGCACGCTGATCATTGCCCCAGAAGGACTATCCCGGTTTTACTGGCAGGGTCTTACCGGCAGGGTCGCCGCTTCCTGGATGACTTCGATGGATCGCCTTGAAGAAATTGCGGAATATACCCGTTTTATCAAAAAACTATACGATCAATATACCAGCCAGCTCCCGGCAGATATTAACATCACTTTATTTGGTTTTTCTCAGGGGTGTGCAACGCAGTGCCGGTGGCTGATGCGGGAATTTCCGAAATTTGACAATCTGGTATTATGGGCAGGCCGATTACCGGAAGACCTGGATTACAGGCCTTACGAAGCTTATTTCGCCTCGAAAGATGTTTATGTTGTTTACGGAAAAGAAGATGAGTTTTTGACGCCAGAATTCGTGGATTGGCAGGTCAATTTTGCAAAAGAACAGAAGATCAAGTATCAAACCATAATTTTTGATGGAAAACATGTGATTGACCAAGAAGAGTTGATGAAGTTATATCTCAGGCTAAAAAAGTAAGCTCCCCTCACCCCTCACCCCTGCCCCTAGTGCATCCTATCCCCCCTCACTACGAGATTCTCCATAATACTCTCTTCAAAATCCAGGTATTCCTGCCAGCGGATTTTTACCTTTTCTTCATCGCCATAATGTTTGGCAAGATCAAGGAACAAACGATAATGCCCGGCTTCGGAAATCATAAACTTATGGTAAAACACTTTTAAATCATCATCATTGATATGGAGAGAAAGTAATCTAAACCGCTCACAGCTCCTGGCTTCTATCAAGGCATTAATCAATAGTCGTTCGACGAATTGTTCATCTCTACTTCCTCCTTTTTTTTGAAATTTCAGCAGTTCGTTGACGTATTCATCTTTTCGCTGGCGACCCAGTGTGAGCCCCCTTTTCTCCAACTCCTGGAGCACGAGCCGAAAGTGCCCCCACTCTTCAGTTACGATGGGCGACAATTCGTTCACCATTCTGATTTTTTCCGGATTTTGCTGAATCAGGGAAATACAGGAAGTCGTTGCTTTCTGCTCACAGTAAGCATGATCCGTTAATATTTCCGCTAAATCTTTTTCTGCAAGATCGACCCAGCGAGGGTCAGTAGGTAATTTTAGTCCAAGCATTTATTATTATTTTTTGCTATTTAAAAATTCGGTAGTGTCCGAACAAAGTATGATTAGTTTTTTTTGACAGGATGAACAGGATTTACAGGATGCAATAAGCGGCCTTATCCTGTTCATCCTGTCGAAATGTTCCTACCATACTCTAGTCGGACACTTTCAAAATTCTACTACAAAGATAAGCCACCAAAGAAAAAACATCGCTACCAAATCCTAAATCTTCATTCCTAATTCCTAATTCTAAACCTCACTTGTCCAGACAATTAAACTGATCTATAAAAAAATCCAACTCATAGATTTCATAATCTTCATATCCCGAGCTCCAGATAATTCTTACCTTATCCACTTCACTTTTTTTGAGTTCCTTTTCATCACCAGAACTGATCAGGTACTGCGCTCTATAGGAAACCGAATTTTCCAGGGTATTTTCTGTACCCATATTCGTTTTTTTGTTGACCAATCTCACATTCTCTCCATTCAACAATTTGATATTGATTTGACTACCTTTTTCCAAAATACCATATTCTCTTTGAGCGCTTTTTGAAGCGATGGTAATATTCAGCGTTAGAAATATTAACCCTCCTGTCAAAGAAGATAAATATCCGGTGCAAGTCATATAATCCTGGTCTTTGAATATTGATCGGAGCTCCTCGTTGGTATGTGTGAAAAATAATTGTTCTGCCACATCCTTTCGCTTCTTGCCACTAAATTCATCCACGCCGTCAAAGACAAGATTGCACTCCGCAGCGGGAGGATTAAACAAGACATCTTCCTCCGGTTTGTATTTTGCAAATACCTTGTCATAGGCTGCATTTTGGTCTGCTAAGTACGTATTTTCATTTTCTGGCTTCTCTCCTGATTCCGCTGGTGGAATTTCTCCGGGAAACATACCGGCTGGTGTTTCATCAGAATCGGATTGGGGCACCTTTGCCATTTGGTACAAATCATATTTATTCAATTCTTTGGCTCTTTTCTCCGGATCCATCGTGATCAGAGCAGATGCTTTTTTTGCTTTTTTCGCAGCTTTCTTCCAGTTTGTATTTGCTTCCTTTTCCATGTTTTCAGTCTCTTTCAGCTCGCTTTTGATCTCCTTTATTTCTGCTTTGGAATACTCATCACTACGCTCCGCCTCTTTTAATTCATCTTCTACTAACAATCTTTTATGC
>JBLHJZ010000688.1:0-3031 GCA_047619515.1 Saprospiraceae bacterium
GCATGATCCAGATATTTCTTAGCCACCAAATAAGATTCCATTTTTGCCGGAACATATTTCAATAATTCTACATCTCCCTGGTAGAATAAATCTTTGATTGCATTCACATTGTTTTCCGTTCTGGTTTCTGCATTATCTAATCTAAAAATACTGATAGATCCCATTTCAGGGTATCGCATATAAATGGCGGTATGTTCATGAATTTGAAAAAAAGGAAATTCCAAAAGACATCGGATTAGTAAATGCGTATCCTGGAAATGATGCCATCGTTCATCGTAGGTGTATTTTGAAAGAATGTTTCGATGATAGCATAAAGTATGAATCCCGACCATGTTCTCCAGAAAAAAGGGAATAGGATGCGATGAACTTTTATGCGAATAAAATGGAGATCGTTTTTCTTTATCGCCATGTTTGGTAATCATTCCGGTTCTGAATATACCAATGGGATAAGCCTCTTTGTGAATCTCTTTTTGAAGGACCTCAAAGTGATTACCTAAAAAATAATCATCATCATCCAAAAAACAAACATACATTCCGACTGCTTTTTGAATCCCCAGGTTCCTGGCAGCACTTCTTTCTTTGTTTTCCTGATAGTAATAATGAATCCTGGAATCTTTGAAATCCTGAATGACTTCCTTTGTGTTATCCGTGGAGCCGTCATCGATAATGAGCACTTCCCATTCATCCACGGTCTGGTCTATTACACTTTGAATAGCCTGTCGGAGCATATTTGCCCGGTTATGAGTTGGGATGATAACGGAAAAAAAAGGATTCATTGGCAGAAATCAATGTCTAAAAGAGGTGATAATCATTAGAATTAGGGCTGTTTATACGTTATTTTGTAAAGTAAGATTATTTGTCACACTATTAAATACTTTTTGTAATCCTTTTTTTAGGGAAACACTGGGGCTCCAGTTCAATTTTTTCCTGGCAAGGTCAATACTGCCATATCTTGAATGAACCCCGACAGGTTTATCAAGAAGCAATCTAATCTTTGGGTCATAATCCGCAATTTCACTCAGTAGTTTGATGACCTCCAAAAAACTGGTTTTAACGCCGGAGCCTATATTTACGGCTGACCCATCATGAATATGATCCATGGCTTTAAGGGTACCATCAATCACATCATCTATATGTATGAAGTCCCGGCATTGAGTTCCATCCCCCCAAACTTCAAGAGGGTCTTGTTTTAGTGCTATTCTTCTCGTGATGGCCGGAATGGGATAGCTTAAATCCTGATCTTCCCCATAACCGCTAAAAGGTCTGATACAAGTAACTCTAATATCATATTTTTGAGCAGTTATTCTTGCAAGGTATTCACCAGTAAGTTTTGCCCAACCGTAAGTCATATCTGGGTTTTTAATGATATTAAAATCGATATCTGTTTCTTCTAAAGGCTTATGATTGTCTCTTGCCTGAAGGCTGATAGGGTAGGCCGCGCTTGAGCTAGGATATAAAACCCGCTCTGGACGTACTTTTGAAACCCAATGAAAGAACTCAGCATCAATGGAAAGGTCAATAGCTACGGCTAAAGGATCGTTTTCTATTTTTATTCTTCCTCCAACAACGGCAGCAAAATGGAATACATCTCTTAGCGCTAATTTTGACCCTATGCTTTTTTCTAAAATTTGAAGATAGTCAGAATAATTTTTAAAGAAGGAACGAACATCATCTTGAATAAAAATAACCCTATTTTGATAAATCTTAATATTTTTGTCTTCAAATGAGGGAGAAACATTAAGCCAGGCGTCAGGGGGCGTTCCAGAAGACAAATCATCGACGACTATGATATAATTGGAAGAAATTTGTAAAAGGCGATTAACCATATTTCGACCCACAAAACCACATCCTCCTGTAACTATATGAACTTTCATAAAAATTGATTAAAAATGAAAATTGATTAATGCAACAACGACCAATTGGAATAATAGAACTGTATCAGCATAACGAAGTTTTAATACATTATTGTGACTTATTGTTATTCGGTAAACAAAGACTCTATGTTTTCTGCTCAACGCTTATCTATGATGATCTTCCTGAGCGGCTAAAAAAAAGTAGCATTATCTGGTTTCTTGATGATAAGGATAAAAATATTGACAAATTTATCAAAAAGAATGAAGCGCCAATAAAGGAATGTCGTTTTTTACTGATAACAACAGTATTTACTGATTTTAGCTCTTTTATTAAAGTAGCTTCCTGGAAAAAATCGGCTCTTATAATCCATAGTGCGCATACTTGGTTGAGGCCTTTTAGACATATTCACTTAAGGAAGGGTCACCAAATCGCTGATACTTTTAGACTTTTTAAATCGCTGTTCATGAGGCAAGCCTTTTTAAGGAAGAAGTTATTGAAAAAAGTGGATTACATTGCTTTACCAAATGATGCTATATTAAAGTATGTTCGGGAGAATTTTACGGCTCCCAAAAACGCCGAATTTGTTTCGATCCCTTTTGCTTGCTTTGAAGGACGGAAAGCAGTATTGGCGAAAGCGCATACTACTTTTACTATTACAGGATCCTTAGGGGATGATGTCAGAGATTACAGGGCTGTACTGGAAGCGCTGAAAATTCTATTGCCAGCGCTGAATCGTAAGATCAAACTTATCTTGCTGGGTGTGGCTAAGCGAAAATCCGGACAGCTATTGAAAGAGGAATTTGATCAACTTAAGCATCCTTTTTTAGAAGTGATTACTTTTTCAGCATACATTTCACAGATGGATTATGAAAACTATCTTTTTGAAACGGATTACTTAATCTTACCGCTGAAAAAGTATACACAATTTTATGTGTTTAGAGAATTGACTTGCTTCTCTAAGTTATCAGGTAGTGTAAATGATATGGTCCGATTTGGAATTCCTGCCATTGCTTCTGAACATTGTACGGTTGATGAGTTAGTTGATAAATCCATTTTTTATTATGAAAATCCGAAAGAACTGGCAGGCTTGATGCTTGAGTTAGCGTTAAAAGAAAAAAGACATAACACAAAAGAGGAATTGAAAGCGGTTTATGCCAGGCATTTGAAGGAAACTATT
>JBLHJZ010000689.1:0-3019 GCA_047619515.1 Saprospiraceae bacterium
TGCCCGATAAGCAGATAATCTTTATTGATGATCATAACATCACCCCCTTCCATTGAAATAGACTCCCCTTTACGGGATGGCGGAAACAGGTCAACTTTGTTGAGATTAATGAGCTTGTTTTCTGTTTTCAAATTTTTAAAAAGTGGATGCGCCCAATAGATGAACCGAGTCAGGAAATTTTCCCTGTATCTGGCCATTTTAGAGGCCTTGGTGATCAGCACATGGTCATTGATGGTGACGGCAATATCCCTGGTGAATATGAAATTAGGAATCGGGTCAAAAAGGATATAGTCTTCTTTTTCATAGTATCCGCTAATGAGTACTTCAGCGAGCTCCTTATTGGGAAGTCCAAGGAGTAATTTTTGGGCAGAAGAAGGTAATTCTTCATCAGCTACGATCAAATCGATGACTTCTGTCCTCTTCTCATCATCTTCCTCCAGTGACTGGAATAGTAAGTCTTCGATTTCCAGTACATTATCATCGCCGAGAAAAGCTTTTAGTACATTTGTGAAAATATCATGTTCTTCCTGCATTTTGGGAAGATGTACAATATCATCAAAAAGTAGTTCTTCTGCTTTTTTTGGAGAAATACGCTCAATTCCTCTATCAGGCCTATGCACGATTACTTTTTTTAATATTCCGATTTCGGAAGAGACATTTACAATGGATGGGTTCATTAGCGGGTAGATTTATGGTTTTTCACTTATTTGGTTGAAGGAAATTTCGAACTGCAAACCTAAGAAAGTTAAATTGATAAAAAAAAACTATATTTCAAGAAGTTGATACGAAACAAAGACTTTTGATTTTTGGTATTAGTTTTAGGGATATTTTGGTGAATTAATCCTTTTTTTCTTACTTTGTAGATTAAATCAAAGGCTTTATCTAAAGCTTGGGTACCGGAAAGAACTAATCTTGAAATTCAGTATTTTAATAACATAAATTTATGTTCGATAAGTTGAAATCGATATTCATCGTAGAAGATGAAAACAGTAAGAAGCAAGCGGCAAATCCGGAAGAAAAACTTTCCACTCCAAAGACCCGATCGGAAGAGCATGAGGGGAGCGTACCAGAAAGAAAAATCACGCCTTCTTCGGGGAATATATCGACCAAGTTTACTGAAGTTTTATTCAACGCGATGGAAGCTAATGATCTGGATGGGTTTGACTATCTCGAATATAAACAATCGCTAAAGTCCCTGGAGAAAATGCCAATGGATGAGCAGACAAGGTTTAAATCCGCTTTTGCGATGGCACAGACGATGGGGGCTACTCCGGATCATCTAATTAAGACAGCTAATCACTATATTCGTGTTTTGTTGAAGGAAGAGGAAAAATTCGGCAATGCGCTCGCTAACCAAAGAACCCGGCAAATAGGTGATAAAGAAAACCAAATCAAGCAATTGGATAGTGTAATCAAAGAGAAAACGCAACGAATTGCACAGATGAAAACCGAAATTGAAAAGCACACTAAAGATATGCAGGCTATGAAAGCGGATATTTCCAGCGCAGCGGTAAAAGTGGAAAGCACTAAAAATGATTTTCGTGCTTCTTTCAATAATTTAGTGGGGCAGATTAATAAAGATATTGAAAATATGAAGAACTATTTGAAATAAAAAAGCTACACCTCAGCTGAATATAAACTTATCATCATGGAACAAAATACTGATCAAAATTCACCAGAAGCAAAATCAAATAGAAGGGTTGGCGGTTTGGTTATGCTGATTGTTTTAATATTTGGTGGAGGATACTTTTTGTATTTGATTTTGCCTAATTTGATTTCGCTTACTGGAAGTATCCTCTATTTGGCGTTCTTTCTTATACTGATTGTCGGATTTCTGGTGCTAGTTTTTCATCCGAGAACCCGGTTTTTGATTGGTAGTTTTATTAATTCATTGTTTCGAAAAAGGTAGGCATCATCTGGATAAGGAAATTTAAAAAAACGAAAATTTTAAAATAAAATATGGATCAAGATTATAAACCAAAGTCATTTTGGAAGAAGCCTGAAGGAGTCACAGGTGCCATAGCAATGGGAGGCTTACTGCTGGGCGGAGGATATTTATTATATCTTTTCTTACCCGCTTTGATAGCATTGACTTCGAATGTACTTTACCTGAGTGGAATGCTGATAGCGCTGGGAGCCCTTATATATATGGTATTGGATCCTAAAATGCGGAATCTCGTCTGGTATATGTATAAATCTGTGATGCGGTCGGTGACCGGTTTATTTGTACAGGTGGACCCGATCGGCATTTTAAAGTCTTATGTAGAAGATTTGAGTAATAATCTCAGAAAGATGAATAAGCAGATTTCTCAGTTAAGGGGGCAAATGCACAAGCTAAAAGAGATTATTGTCAATAATCAAAAGTCAATCGAAAGTAACCTCAACCTTGCCAGTAAGGCCAAAGAGAAAAATAAACAATCCCAGGTGATCCTGAAATCCAGAAAAGCCGGTAGACTAAGAGAGTCTAATGTGCGCCTGGAAGATTTGTATAAAAAAATGGAAGTGCTTTACCGCGTCCTGACTAAAATGTACGAAAACTCCGAAATCATGATGGAGGACATCAAGGATCAGGTGGAAGTAAAGCAGCAGGAACGAAAAGCAATACATGCCAGTCATTCAGCGATGAAATCTGCCATGAGTATCATTTCGGGTGATAAAGACCAGCGGGCAATGTTCGATATGGCGCTCGAAGCTATTGCGGATGATGTAAGTCAAAAAGTTGGAGAGATGGAGCGTTTTATGGATATGTCTTCCAGTTTTATGGACTCTGTTGATTTGCAAAATGGCGTTTTCGAAGAAGAAGGATTAAAGATGTTGGAAAAATGGGAAAAAGAAGGCGTTTCTTTGATTCTTGGAAATGAAAAAGAATCTTTGGTATTAAAAGCAAACAGTGAAGAAGTACTCGATATCAATGTGCCGATTAAAAAACCAATTCGCGAACGCGGGTTAAATAATCAATACGACAGCTTCTTTGAATAAACTAATTCACTGATAGCGTTTATTCGGTATTCGGTATTCG
>JBLHJZ010000690.1:0-3013 GCA_047619515.1 Saprospiraceae bacterium
GGTTTATCTTTTGGATTACGAACTTTCCTACTTGTTCTTCGGATACTGGCCTGGTGGATTTGCGATAAGCTATCTACCAAAGGAATAGCGGCAAGATTACAATATTTTAGCGCATTAGGAACGCCTCCTTCTGCTAATGATTGCTGTAAATGACCGGAGAGGTTTGCAAAGGTAGCCGCCGCAATGGTTTTTCCTTTTTTTAGATATAATCCCTGTTGTGTTTTATCCAGTGAATTTTCCTGATTGGATTGAACTGCCTTGGAATCTGGATTATTATTACAGGCTGAGATTGCAATTACTGATATAAAAAACAGGGAAATGAAGAGTTTGATTTTCATAAGTGTATAAGGTTTTTTATTATTCGGGTATATTTCATTTTGTCGGGGTAGAGCTTCCAGAACTTAAGTTCTGGAAGCTCTTGCTCATTAAAAACAACATTATGAAATACATGCTATGTTCTAATTATTGCTGAATACTATTTTTTCAGTAGCATAATATTTTCCATTCAAGACAATCGTCAAAAAATATATGCCAGATTCACTAGTAGGCAGAGGCAATTCAAGTCGATTTTCTCCGGCAGCAATATTTTCTAAAGTCTCATTCAATATTAATCTTCCTTCAATATTGGTTAATAAAATATCAATATTACCTGATTCGGGCACCTTCATTGTTAACTGTATCACTGAATCTGCTGTTGGGTTTGGAACACTTTTTATTTCAAAATTATGGTATCCTGTCAATGGTTGCACATTTGGAGAGACCTGATCTTTAATCAAAAAGACTTTAAAAATAGTATTTGAAGCAAAGGTAACTTCTGTATTATTAAAAGTAAAAGGATTTTTCGCAGGACTCTCAATGCCACCAAAAATATACCCTAATAAGATGCTGTCACTTTGTAATTTATCTAATTTTATGATTATATCAGCAATGGTCGGAAGAGCTTCATTCAGAATGAATTCAGCTCCCGCACCCACATACGTTGGCATTTTATTGGAAAACGCCACTTCCTCTAATAAGCCATCCGCTCCGCGGCTTATCCGGCTTATGGTTTTGACAAAAGGGACATTATCATCTTGGATAAGTGTTCCATTGTCAAAATAATATTGACTAATGCCACCAAAGAATAAGGTATGCATGGTTTGAGTAGTGCTATCATAAAGCGGCACATGTGCAGAATGGTAATTACTCAATAATTGATTGAAATCTGCAACGGGTTCGTATCCATCAGCAAAGATATTTACAGGATACAAAAATGGTAAATCCAAATTTATCTGAAACACGCCCGAAAAAATAGTATATCCAAAAGTGCCATCTGGAAAAATTTGAGGAACCAGATTATAATCCCTACGGTGTAAATTTACTTCATCAGTCTCCGCAGAGTAATCGCTATAATCTAGGCCGTTTGAAGTGGTTAATTTAAATTTACGAATCTGGTTACTATATTCTTGTATAAATGTCGGATGATTCATGGGGTTGTACCTACCATCAAACCGATGTCCGCCAACCAACAGGTATTCATCTCCGATTTTTCCCATATATCCCCCGGTAATAGCGAAGATATCACTGGTGATTTGTTCGAAATTAGCATTAATATTATTGCCATTTATTACATCGGCTATGAGACCTTGTAGATCAATTGCGGTCAGATTAGGAAAAGTAATATGATCTCCTTCGGCATTGCTGAATCCATATCCTCCCACAAAGAAGAGTATATTTTCGTCTTGAAAAAATTCCATATTAGTAGATTGCAATTGTTCTTTCAAAGCCTCTGGTAAACTTAGAATATTTGAAGTCCAAACATTTTGGGAAATATTGTCAACTACATATATTGTCGTATTATTTTCATTTTCAGGGAATGCATTGAAAGGCTGTCTGGCATGAATTCCGTCTCGTCTTCCGCCAATAAAAATCCATTTACCATCTATCTGTCCAAAAGCGTAAGAATGTAAGCCATCTAATCCTGAGATAGTTGAAGGTTCTACGTTGATGTGATAATCAAATGCTGTTTGTGAAAAGAGTAGGCTGCTACTAATCAACCAATAGATACTGAATATAATTTTTACTTTTAGGCTATTCATTGTGCTTTTCTATTTTCAAATGTATTTAAAAAATAGCATCACTCACAAAACGGGAGGGATACAATCCAAATTATCTACGCCACAAAGTAGATAATGCTCTTAGGAGAACAATGGTGATATTCTCCTGATTAATTATTTGCGCTAAAGCCGTTTCCTTTTCTTTATTTAATTTTCCATTTCGAATACAAAGAAAAGGGGAATATAGGATAAACTTTGTAACTCTCGTCACACTAGTGGAATTAGGCAATTGATTTTTGTTGGGATTATAAACGAATAGATTGGAGGCTTGAAATGAATAGGTTGAATAATAGACGTTTGAATTGATAGCAATAAAAAGCATAAAAAAAGAGAGTCATATTAGCATACGACTCTCAATTAACCCCAAAAAACCAAATGAAAACAATTTTTTTAGTGTTTATGCAAATATAAACTAAATTGCTAATTTGTTATGTGATATTAATCACGTAACAAATTATTTTAAGATTTTCAAGATAGTAATTTATATTATAACCTATTGATAATCAATTTTTTAGCTTATAATTACGGGCGTTTTCCGCAATAAATTGAAATGCGAGAAATTGTCAGCACATTATTTTTAGCCAGATTGAAGCTATTGACTACTTATTATAAAATTCTATTTCCTTGATATTCAATAATACTTGATTAGCGCCTGCTTCCGGATTTTTAAAAACAAAATATAGATCATGGACGCCATTAATCGGCTCCAGTTTTACGGTCATTGCCTGAGCACCTCGTCGCCGTCTGGCAATAATTTCTTCGGGTGTTGCCGCTTTATTATTGCCCCAAGCCCCACGTACGTCTTTTTTTTGAATTGCTTTTTCACTTTGACCAATTAATTTACCATCCGGACTATCCAATCGTATTTCCACTATCCCACCATGGGCTTCATATCTTGCTGATACCTGAACGAAAAC
>JBLHJZ010000691.1:0-3001 GCA_047619515.1 Saprospiraceae bacterium
ATTGCTCCATTGAGTGGTCGGTCGTATTAAAAATGACCAAGGAAACAATGGCAATCAGAAATAATACTAAAAGCACATAAGTCTTAAACTCATCGCTTCGCCATACTCTTTTAAAATTTCCGGTGATACCAAAATAGATAACCGTATAATTGACGCCGGCCAGGAACATAAAAAAGGTAATCGTATATTGAATAGCCGGAGAAGTAAAATAAGCCACACTCGCATTTTTAGTAGAAAAACCTCCGGTGGCCATTGTAGTCAGTCCATGGTTGATAGCATCGAAAAAAGACATGCCGGTAAAATATAAAATCACCATCAGCAGTAAAGTCAACCCCACATAGATGTACCACAATCTTTTGGCGGTTTCTTTAATCCGGGGATGAATTTTGTCAGAAGTCGGTCCCGGTGCTTCGGCCACAAATAACTCAATTCCTCCAATCCCCAATAAAGGAAATATAGCTACAGTCAACACAATGATACCCATACCGCCGATCCATTGTGTCAAACTCCTCCAAAATAAAATACCCTGAGGTATGGCCTCAATATCATTGATGACGGAGGCGCCCGTGGTCGTCAATCCTGATACACTTTCAAAAAAAGCATTGGTGATATTGGGTAAAGAATCGCTGAATAAATAGGGAAAAGTACTAAAGATTGATATCGCCAGCCAGCCTAGAGCGACCACCAGATAACCTTCTCGTTTACCTATCTTTTTACTGGCTTTCCGGCTAAACCACCAAAGCATTATTCCCAATAAAATAGTGCTAAAAGAAGCACATAAAATGGCTATTTCGTCATTCGATGCGTAATAAAAAGAGAAAGGCAGTGCCGTGAGCATAAAGCCTCCCAGCATGATTATTAATACACCGATTACATTGAAGACTGCACCTATATTAATCACTATTTGAAAATTTCTTCTACTTGACGAATACACTCCGGGAGTACCAATACGATCACTTTGTCATTGAATTCGAAAGTAAAACCCCCATCTGGAATAAAGCTTTCTTCTCCCCTGATGATACCGGCGATTATTGATTTTTCGGGTAAATGCAGATCCCGGATCGGGTATTTTATCAATCTGTTTTTCTTATGTATCTCAAACTCTATCAATTCTGCATCTACCCCGTGAAGGCTGGCCACTGCTTCGACTTTTCCCTTACGTACGAAGCGGAAAATATTATTCGCGGCGATTAGTTTTTTATTGATAATCGTATCAATACCTATGTTTTGAGAGATGTGGGTATAGTTGACATTATCGACCAGTGCAATGGTTTTATATACCCCCGCTTCATCAGCGATTAAGCTGGTGATGATATTGGTCTCTGCATTTGGTGTCAATGCCACAAAAGCATCCATTCTTTCCAGTCCTTCTTCTTTTAAAGTATCTATATTGCTTGGGTCAGCATTGATGATCAGGCTATTGTCCAATGCTGCAGCAAATTTTTTACCTACTTCTTTATCACTGGTGACAATGGTGACCGAAAAATCCTTTTCGATCAACTGTGCCGTTCTCAAGGCTAGTGGCGTACCGCCAATAATCATGACATTCTTGATCACCTTTAATTGCTTTCCTACAAATTTCATGGCTGCATCCAAAAATTGCTTTCGGGTAGCAATATATAAATGGTCGCCTTTCCTTAGGACTGTTTCGCCCTTTGGGATGATCGTTTCATGATTCCTGAGCAAAGCAATTCCTCTAAAAACAAAATCTTTGTTCTGTGCATCAATCTGCGCGATGGTCTTATTGATAAGCGGACAAGTCGCATCCAGTGTAAAACCTACCACAGATATTTTTCCCTTTTCAAACTCAAACAAATCGGTAAAGGAAGCCCGTTCAAGCAGTCGTTTTATCTCCTGGGCAGCCAATAACTGTGGAGAAATCAATACATCAATGCCTAATTGTTTGAATTTTTCTTTTTGACTTCCTTCCAGATACTCCGGATTATCGACCCTTGCTATCGTCTTTTTAGCACCCATTTGTTTACCAAGAATCGCTAATAAGAGATTGGTCTTTTCTGAAGTCGTCACGGCAATCAGCAACTGCGCTTTTTCAATATGCGCCTCTGTCAGTATATTGATAGAAGTAGCATCGCCCTGGATGGTCATCACATCCAGATGTGTGCTTGCATGCGAGAGCACTTCATGGCTTGCATCTATCAGGGTGATGTCCTGGTTTTCTTTTGCGAGCAATTCCGCAATATGAAATCCGACAGCACCGGCGCCGGCAATTATTATTTTCATTGAGATTGTTTACGCTATTTTATTATAGCTGGCAAATTTATCTGTGCATTGAAATGCGGGTTTGCTAAGCTGTTGTTAATATGATTTTCCCGGATAACCCAGGCTGAAGCCTGCGGTTCTAAGAAAGTCGATAAATTTCCATGATATCAAATAATATCTTCGTGAAGTCAATATTCAGATCAATCAATTTGCCGCTATGTATATCAAATACCCAACCATGTACGGTTATTGTTCTCTCCTTGTAAGCTTTTTGGACATCAGAGTTTTAAGCTTTTCAACGATCCACTTCTGATTATTTTCGAAAATTTTTGAGATATCCATAATTATGCTTCCTTTTGAACTACAAAGATGCTAAAAGGTTTGGTAGACGCTACTATGAGAAAGGGATTTTTTAAACGATCTTAAGGGATAGGGTATTAATAAGTGTCCGATTTAGGGGAAGTTATTTTGGCTTTAGACAAGCGCAAAAAATAGGGAATAGTGGTTCTATGCGCTATTTTTTGTGTGAAGTATAAAGTCAAAAGAACGAGTATAAAGCAGACAGTTATTAGTAACCTGTCCCTTAGCTAATTTTTAACCCTCTAGCATCTTAATATCATCGGGAAATCAAAGATTTTTTGTTGTACTGAATTGGTTTCAACTTCTTATCTTTATTTAAAATTTACAGCTTCATGAACTACAAAGCAAAAAGCATAAGATCATTTATAGGTGCAAAAGACTTTAACGAGTCTCGTACCTTCTACCAGGAATTGGGATTTGA